>RFIR01000368.1 GCA_003695135.1 Alphaproteobacteria bacterium
AAATAATTTCGAGAGACCCCTCCGAAACTCCGGCGCGACGGGGCCTCCCAGACGAGACGCGTTTCTGACAATGTGTACTGCGCGCACGTAAAATAATTAGAAAATAACTTCGCAATCAATATTTATCAATCAACAGTGAAAACAGGAAGAACGCATGTGGCGCCACAATTTCGTGGCGCCTGCGCGGAACGCCCGAGTCTGGCTGGTTGAGTTTTGCAGGACTCTCTTACAATCAACGGTGAAAATCATCACAACATGACCGGCGCCGCATTTCGCCTCCGCCCAGGCGCAGCGCCCGGGTCTGGCCGGCAGGGTTTCGCAGGGGTCTCTTCCAATTATTTTACGTGCGTACAGATCTGATCCTGCTGAACCCTCTCGCATTCAGGACGCCCGCCTGCATCCGGCTTTTGCAGGGGTCTCAACTAGACGAAGCCGAAAAGTAGCCGCCGCTGGCAATACCACCTTTCGCGGGCCCCGTTCGGGCCGACCGGATCCGGCTCGCCCTGACCCGCGCCTCAGCGCCCGAGCAGCGGCCGGATCTTCGCGTCGAAGATCTCCTGTGTCATCGGGCCGGGATAGCGCAGCAGCACCTTGCCCTCGCCGTCGATCACGAAGGTCTCCGGCACGCCATAGATGCCCCATTCGATACCGTTGCGCCCCTCGCGATCGGCGCCGATCATCTTGTAGGGATCGCCCAGTTCGGCCAGAAAGCCCAGCGCCTTGGCCGGGTCGTCCTTGTAGTTGACCCCGATCACGGTGATGCCCTCGGCCTTCAGCGCCATCATCACCGGATGCTCGAACCGGCAGGGACCGCACCAGCTGGCCCAGAAATTCACCAGCTTCACGCCGGGCGCCTTCAGATCCTCGGCCGTGGGCGGCGCCTCGCCCGGGCGAAGCCCGGTCAGCGACAGCGCAGGGGCGGGCCTTGCGACATACATCGACGGCAACTCGTCGGGGTTGTCGCGCGACAGCCCCCACCAGGCCAGCGCGGCGATGGCCAGAAAGACCGCCAGCGGCAGGATGCGATCACTCATGGCGGCGCCTCATCATCGTCTCGGCCCTGGCCAGATCGCGCCGCACCTTGCGCGCGCGCCACAAGGTGATTGCGATCAGCACCGCAATGCCGATCAGCGTGACGGCATAGGAGGACAGCACCGCAAAGGCGTATTTGCCAAGTTCGGGCATCAGTGCACCCCCGACAGCATCAGCGCGCGCAGTCGCCGCGCCCGGATCTCGGTACGCGTGCGCACCAGCAACAGGGCGAGGAACAACAGGAAGTAGCCGGCGATGCAGATCAGGAGCGGCACCCAGAACGCGTTGTCGATGTTGGTGCGGCTGTCCAGCGACAGCGTCGCATCCTGATGCAGCCCCTGATTCCAGAAATTGACCGCATAGCGCGACAGCAGCGCGAAGACCGATCCGACCAGCGCCAGCACCGAGGTCAGGTCCGCCGCCTTGTCGGGATCCTCGATCGCGGCCCAGAGCGCGATGTAGCCCAGATAGAACAGGAACAGGATGAAGAAGGAGGTCAGCCGCGGATCCCAGTCCCAGGGCGCGCCCCAGATCGGCTGGCCCCAGAACGCCCCGGTCAGGAGCGCCAGAACCGTCATCGTTGCCCCGACCGGCGCCGCTGCCCGCGCCGCCAGCGCCGAGACATGGTGGCGCCGGATCAGCCAGACCAGCGAGGTCACGAACATCATCGCATAGATGTTGATCGCCATCATCGCGGCCGGCACGTGGATGAACAGGATCTTGACCGATGCGCCCTGCCTCGCCTCCTCCGGCGTGCCGAAGAAACCCCAGATCAGCCCCGTGGCCAGCGTCGCCGCCGCCAGCACCCACAGAACCGGCAGCATCCGGCCCGAAAGGCGCATGAACAGCGTCGGATTGGCAAGTTCCCACAGGGACATGACTGGTTATTATGCCTCGCAGGCCAGGGGTTCAATGCGCGCGCATGCGGCATTCAGCGCAAGTTGATGCGCAGCGCGGCGGCAGCGGCGAAGGGTGCCAGCGCGAGCGTGAACAGCGTGATCGCGCCGGTCAACAGCAGCGGCGTTGCCGGATCTAGGCCGCGCCCGGCCCGGATCGCGGCCTGCGCGCCGAAGATCAGCGTGGGGATGTAGAGCGGCAGCACCAGGAGCGACAGCAGCAGCCCGCCGCGGCGGATGCCGACCGTCAGAGCCGCGCCGACCGCGCCGATGAAGCTCAGCGCCGGGGTGCCGATCAAAAGCCCGATGACCATCGGCAGATAGGCCGGTCCCGGCAGGGCGAGCGTCAGCGCCAGCACCGGCGCGGCCACCACCAGCGGCAGCCCAGTGGTCAGCCAGTGCGCCAGCGCCTTCAGCGCCACCACCGCCTCCATCGGCAGCGGCGAGAGCGCCAGCACATCGAGGCTGCCATCCTCCAGATCGGCCTGGAACAGCCGGTCGAGCGAGAGCAGGCAGGCCAGCAGCGCCGCGATCCAGATCAGCCCCGGGGCGACGCGCGACAGAAGCCCGAGCTCCGGCCCGATGCCGAGCGGGGCGATCAGCAGCACGATCAGGAAGAAGGCGAGCCCCAGCCCTGCCCCGCCGCCGGAGCGCAGCGCCAGCGCAAGCTCGCGCAGCAGAAGGGCGCGCGCGGCTCTCATCCCCACCTCCCCTGCAGGAAGGGATCGGTCCCATGCGCGGCCTGTGGTTCGGGCCGCTGCATGCGCAGGACCCGCGCTGCCGGCAGGTCGAGCGCGACATGGGTGGCGATCACCGCCATGCCGCCGCCCGCGCAATGGGTGCGCACCTGCCCGGTCAACCAGGCCTCGGCCTCGCGATCGAGCGAGACGGTGGGCTCGTCCATCAGCCAGATCGCGCGCCCGGCCAGCAACAGCCGGGCGAGGCCCAGCCGCCGCTTCTGCCCGGCCGAACAGAACCCGGCGGGCCGGTCGGCCAGCGCCTCCAGCCCGGCCCCGATCAGCGCCGCATCCGCGTCGCCGCCATGAAGACCCGCCCAGAAGCGCAGGTTTTCCGCCACGCTCATCTGCAGCTTGATGGCGTCGAGATGCCCGGTCAGCGCCACGTGGTCTTCCAGCGCCAGATCCGGCGTCAGCGTGATGCGCCCGCCGCTGGGCGGGGCGAGACCGGCCAGCGCGCGCAAGAGCGTCGACTTGCCGACACCGTTGGGGCCGCGCAGGATCAGCGCCTCGCCCCTGTCCACGGCAAAGCCCAGCCCGGCGATGACCAGACGGCCGCCGCGATGGACGGTCAGATCCTCTACCTCCAGACGCATCGCGCCATCCTGGCGCTCAGACCGCCCCATGTGAAACCTCTTCGTGATCAGGATCACGATGGGGCACAACGCCTC
Source organism: Alphaproteobacteria bacterium (assembly GCA_003695135.1). Lineage (GTDB taxonomy): Bacteria > Pseudomonadota > Alphaproteobacteria > Rhodobacterales > Rhodobacteraceae > J013. The sequence goes on from RFIR01000368.1 coordinate 3,337, forward strand.
CACACGCCTCGCCCGGCGCAGCCGGGCGGCGCCCGACCCTCCCCCCGGGAGGGCGCATTGCGACGGTGCCCAAGGGGATGACCGTGAGGCATTTTCGAGCCGACATCGCCTAACCTAGCGTTTCGCAGCGCCCTCCCAGGGTCGGGCACCGCCCTGAAGGGGGGTACCGGTCCTCCTGTACAGCACCGAAATCCGAGGCCACCCAACTAACCCGGCTTCGCAGGAAGGGAAAGCACCGGCTCGGTGCAGGGCGTGACGCGGCGTCGCGCGCCGGGGACCGGCTTCTGTATACCATGGTACACTCTTGCGCCGCGGCAGGATTTGCGGCATAGGGGCCGCGATTCCGACCCCCGCCGCGCCGGCCGGCCCTGACCGGCCCAGCCCGAAGGAGTTCCCCATGCCCATCGTCACCGGACAGGACAGCGCCAGCGCCCGCCGCACGCTCACGCATGCGGGCGGCGAGATCGCCTATTACTCGATCCCGGCCGCGCAGGAGGCGGGGCTGGGCGACTTCTCGCGCCTGCCGGCGGTGCTCAAGGTGGTGCTGGAAAACCTCCTGCGCTTCGAGGACGGGCGCACGGTCACCACCGACGACATCCGCGCCTTCGCCGACTGGGCCGCCAATGGCGGGCGCACCGAGCGCGAGATCGCCTATCGCCCCGCGCGGGTGCTGATGCAGGATTTCACCGGCGTGCCGGCGGTGGTCGATCTGGCGGCGATGCGCGATGCGATGGTCGCGCTGGGCGGCGATCCCGAGAAGATCAACCCGCTCAACCCGGTCGATCTGGTGATTGACCATTCGGTGATGGTCGACGAGTTCGGCAATCCGCGCGCCTTCCAGCTCAATGTCGAGCGCGAGTACCAGCGCAATGGCGAGCGCTACGAGTTCCTCAAATGGGGCCAAGGCGCCTTCGACAACTTCCGCGTGGTCCCGCCCGGCACCGGCATCTGCCACCAGGTCAATCTCGAATATCTCGCCCAGTGCGTGTGGACCGATACCGACCAGAACGGCGTCGAGGTCGCCTATCCCGACACGCTGGTCGGCACCGACAGCCACACCACCATGGTCAACGGTCTGGCGGTGCTGGGCTGGGGTGTGGGCGGCATCGAGGCCGAGGCGGCCATGCTGGGCCAGCCCATCTCGATGCTGATCCCGGAGGTTGTCGGCTTCAGGCTCACCGGCGCGCTTTCCGAAGGCGTGACTGCCACCGATCTGGTGCTGCGCGTGGTCGAGATGCTGCGCCAGCACGGGGTGGTCGGCAAGTTCGTGGAGTTCCACGGCCCCGGCCTCGACCACCTGCCGCTCGCCGACCGCGCCACCATCGCCAACATGGCCCCCGAATACGGCGCGACCTGCGGCTTCTTCCCCGTCGATGGCGAGACGCTGCGCTATCTGCGCGTCACCGGCCGCGACGAGGCGCGCATCGCGCTGGTCGAGGCCTATGCGAGGGCCAACGGGCTGTGGCGCGGCGCCGATTACGACCCGGTCTATTCCTCGACGCTGGAGCTCGACATGGGCAGTGTGGAGCCCTCCATCTCCGGCCCCAAGCGGCCGCAGGACCGCATCGCGCTGAAGGACGCCGCCGCCACCTTCGCGCGGCACATGGAAAGCGAATTCAAGCGCCCGCGCGATGTCTCAGTCCCGGTGGAGGGCGCGGATTACACGATGAACTCCGGCAAGGTGGTGATCGCCGCCATCACCTCCTGCACCAACACCTCCAATCCCTACGTGATGGTGGGTGCGGGGCTGGTGGCGCGCAAGGCCCATGCGCTCGGGCTCACCCGCAAGCCCTGGGTGAAGACCTCGCTCGCTCCCGGCAGCCAGGTGGTCAGCGAGTATCTGCAAGCCTCCGGTCTGCAGGACGATCTCGATGCGCTGGGCTTCAACCTCGTCGGCTTCGGCTGCACCACCTGCATCGGCAATTCCGGGCCGCTGCCCGAGCCGATCTCGAAGGCGATCAGCGAGGGCGATCTGGTCGCCTGCGCGGTGCTGTCGGGCAACCGCAACTTCGAGGGGCGGGTCAACCCGGATGTGCGGGCCAACTACCTTGCCTCGCCGCCGCTGGTGGTGGCCTATGCCATCGCCGGCGACATGAACATCGACATCACCACCGAGCCGCTGGGCACCGACCGCGACGGCAACCCGGTCTATCTGCGCGACATCTGGCCCAGCCAGCAGGAGATCGCCGAGATCGTCAACCGCACCGTCACCCGCGAGGCGTTCCAGGCCAAATATGCCGATGTGTTCAAGGGCGACGAACGCTGGCGCGCCATCGATGCGGGCAGCGGCCTCACCTATTCCTGGCCCGCCACCTCGACCTATGTGCAGAACCCGCCCTATTTCCAGGGCATCACCATGGAGACGAGGCCGATCGAGGACGTCCGCGACGCGCGCATCCTGGCGATACTGGGCGATTCGGTGACCACCGACCACATCTCGCCTGCAGGGTCCTTCAAGCCCGAATCGCCGGCGGGCCGTTACCTGATCGAGCGGCAGGTGGCGCCGCGCGAGTTCAACTCCTACGGCTCGCGCCGCGGCAATCACGAGGTGATGATGCGCGGCACCTTCGCCAACATCCGCATCCGCAACGAGATGCTCGACGGCGTCGAGGGCGGCTTCACGCTGGGCCCCGACGGCAGCCAGATGTCGATCTACGATGCGGCCATGGCATGGAAGGAACGCGGGGTGCCGCTGGTGGTGGTGGCGGGCCGCGA
>RFIR01000369.1 GCA_003695135.1 Alphaproteobacteria bacterium
GCGTATTTGTAGAGCTTGAAGCGGTGCAGGCTCAGCATCTCCGAGCGGTAGCGGATGCCGTAATGCGGGTTCATCCCGAAGGTGAAGAACTCCTCCTGCGGGCGGTCCTCGCCATTGATCAGCAGCACCTGGTGGCTGGGCAGGTCGAAGGCCTCGCGCAGATACTCGAACAGGGTCGGTTCGGTCGGCTCCAGCCGGTCGATGCCGCCCAGATTGCGGTAGCTCAGATAACGGCCGGTCAGCAGGTTCAGCGTGCCCTCGGCGTGGGAGGTATCCACACCGTCGAGCTGCTCGATGCGCATGTCCGCGATCAGCGTGCCGCGCCGGGCCAGCCGGTGGAGCGTGTAGGGCGCGTGGGTTCCCGCCGGATCGATGGTCTCGGCCCGGCGCACGCCGCCGCCGAAGCGGATCAGGATGACGTTCGGACCCGCATAGGGCCGCGCCGCGGCGGGCCGCAGGCCGGCGCCGAGGGCCAATGCCCCGAGACCCGCGCTGAACTGGCGTCTGTCAAGCATGGTGCCGGCCTCCCCGGTTACTGCCGGATGCCGATCCCCTGCCGGGCCGCGCGATGCAGGCCCGCTCGCACCCTCCCGGCCGCGGCTCGGACCGCAGACGCCGCCGGATCGGCCGGGGCGAGGACGGGGACCGGTCAGGGGCAAGGATACACGGCTGCACCGCTTCTGCCCAGCGTTTGCTTCGCATTGTCCGGACCCCGCCGGTGATGGACAGCCCCCCGCGCCTCGGCTACCACTGTGCTGGAAGGTCCCGGTCGGGACGCATGTGCGGGGAGGCGGAATGGCCGGGGTCACCATCCGTGGGGTGCGCAAGAGCTTCGGCTCGGTGGAGGTGATCCACGGTGTCGACATCGACATCGAGGATGGCTGCTTCATGGTGCTGGTCGGCCCGTCGGGTTGCGGGAAATCGACGCTGTTGCGCATGATCGCGGGGCTGGAGGGCATCACCGCCGGCGAGATCGCCATCGGCGAGCGGGTGGTCAACAACGTGCCGCCCAAGGATCGCGACATCGCCATGGTGTTCCAGAACTACGCGCTCTACCCGCATATGCGCGTGGCCGAGAACATGGCCTTTGCGTTGCGGCTGCGCCGCATCAGCCGCGAGGAGGTCGACGAGCGCGTGCGCCGCGCCGCCGAGATCCTCGGGCTCACCGACTATCTCGACCGCTACCCGCGCCAGCTTTCGGGCGGCCAGCGCCAGCGCGTGGCGATGGGCCGGGCCATCGTGCGCAATCCGCAGGTGTTCCTGTTCGACGAGCCGCTCTCCAATCTCGACGCCAAGCTGCGGGTGCAGATGCGCACCGAGATCAAGGAGCTGCATCAGCGGCTGAAGACCACCACGATCTTCGTCACCCACGATCAGGTCGAGGCGATGACCATGGCCGATACCATCGTGGTTCTGCAGGACGGGCGCGTGGAACAGGTGGGCGCACCGCTGGAGCTCTACGACCGGCCCGCCAACCGCTTCGTGGCCACCTTCATCGGCTCGCCCTCGATGAACCTGATCGAGGGGCGCTACGAGGCCGAAAGCCGCAGCTTCGTCTCCGATGGCGGGATGCGGCTGCCGCTGGCCGGACCGGCGCAGGCCGCCGACGGGCAGCGCGTGACCTATGGCATCCGTCCCGAGCATCTGGAGCTGGCGCCGGAGGGGCTGGAGGCGAAGGTGGCGGTGGTCGAGCCCACGGGGTCGGAGACCATGGTCTTCCTGCGCATCGACGGGCAGGAGATGGTGGCGCTGTTCCGCGAACGCCACGCGCTGCATGCGGGCGATACCATCCGTCTCGCGCCGATCGCCGGCGAGGCGCATCTCTTCGATGCCGAAACCGGCGCGCGCATCGCCGCCGAGGCGGGCTGAGCGGGCATGCGCACGCTCCTCTGCTTCGGCGATTCCAACACCCATGGCTCGCCGCCGATGGCGACGCTGCAATCGACCGGCCGGATGGGTCCGTCCGAACGCTGGCCGGGGGTTTGCCGCGCCGCGCTCGGCCCGGGCTGGCAGGTGGTCGAGGAGGGTCTGCCCGGCCGCACCGCCGCCCGCGACGACCCGCTGGACGGGCCGGCCTATAACGGGCTTGCGGCCCTGCCGATGCTGCTGCACAGCCACGCCCCGGTCGATGCGGTGGCGATCCTGCTGGGCACCAACGAGCTGAAGGCGCGCACGCCCGGCAGCGCCGAGGACATCGCGCTGGGCATCGAGCTCCTGGTCATGGCGGCGAAGGCCTCTGCCCGCGGCCCCGGCCAGACCGCGCCGGCGGTGCTGCTGATCGCACCCCCGCCGATTCTCGAGGCCGGCTGCCTGGCCGAGATGTATGCGGGCGGGGCGGCGAAATCCGCGCGGCTGGGCGCGCTTTGTGCCGCGGTGGCCGAACGGCAGGGGGTCGCGTTTCTCGATGCCGGAACGCTGATATCCTCCAACCCCGTCGATGGCGTGCATTTCGACCCGCCCGCCCATGCGGTGCTGGGACGGGCCGTTGCCGGGCGCGTCCAGGCGATGTTCGCCTGAGCGGATTTCCAGAGACCTTTGTGAAACCCTTCCGACCGGATCTTTCCCGCCCAATCTGAATCGAGCCTGACCAGAGGCCCGTCCGGGCGTCAGCCCGGACAGCGCCCGCCCGCCCCCCAGGCGGGCGCTTCGCGCCGCCTCGGGCGTGCGCTGTCCTTCGACGTTGTGCAGATCGGCCGGACCACGCTCTGGACCAAACCGGCGCGCTCGGAAGCCGGGAACAGCCAGCCCCCGCCGCGGGCGCATGCGCGCCCTCAACCGATCCCGGCGAACACCGCGCGCAGCGACTCTTCCAGCCGGTCGAAGATGGCGCCGATATCGCTTTCGGTGACGATGAAGGGCGGACACAGCACGATCGCGCTGCCCAGCGGCCGGCAAATCAGCCCGTTGTCGAGGCAGCGCGCGGCGATGCGTTCGGAGACGCGCAGATCCTCGTCGAACGGCGCCTTCGTCCCGACATCGGCCACCGCCTCCAGCGCGCCCATCAGCCCGATGCCGCGCGCCTCGCCGATATGCGGCAGGGCGGTCAGCGCCTGCAGCCGCTCCTGAAAGAGCGGCGCCATCGCCCGGACGTTGTCCAGCAGCCCCTCGTTGACGATCACGTCGATCGCCTTCAGCCCGATGGCGCAGCCGACCGGATGGCCGGAGGCGGTGAAGCCGTGGACGAACTCGTCGGTCTTCTCCGAGGCCTCCACCAGATCGGCGGCCAGCGCCTCGCCCAGGATCACCGCGCCCAGCGGGAAGTAGCCCGCGCTGAGCGCCTTGGAGGCGATGATGGCGTCGGGTTCGAAGTCGAAGCTCTCGCAGCCCCACAGCCGCCCGGTGCGGCCGAAGCCGCAGATCACCTCGTCGGAGATCAGCGGAATGCCGTGGCGGCGCAGGATGGGCGCGATGGCCTGGAAATAGCCCGCCGGCGGCACGATCACCCCGCCCGCCCCCATCACCGGCTCGGCGAAGAAACCGGCGATGGTCTCGGCGCCCTCGCGCGCGATCACCTCCTCCAGCTCGCCCGCCAGCCGCGCGACATAGGCCGCCTCGTCCTCGCCCTCCTCGCCGTTACGCCAGTAATGCGGGCAGCTGAGATGAACGAAACCGGGCAGGGGCAGGCCGAAATGCCGGTTGTAGGGCTTGGCGGTCATCGAGGCCGCGGCCACCGTCACCCCGTGATAGCCGTTCTCGCGGGTGAGGATCTTGCGCTTCTCCGGCCGGCCCGACACCGTGTTGATGAACCACAGCATCTTGACCATGGTGTCGTTGGCCTCGGAGCCCGAGCTGGTGAAGAACACGCGGCCGGAATCGAAGGGCGACAGCTCGACCAGCCTCTCGGACAGCGCCACGGTCTGGTCCGACAGCCGGCCGAAAAAGGCGTGATAGCCGGGAAAGCGGTCGTACTGCGCCTTGGCCGCCGCGGTCAGCCCGGCATGATCGAAACCTGCGACCATGTTCCACAGACCGGCATTGGCGTCGATATAGCTGCGACCGTGCACGTCATGGACCTCGATGCCGGTGCCATGGGTCAGCACGATGGGGCCGTGTTCCTTCAGCGCCGGCAGGTCGGTGAAGCCGTAAAGCACGCTGCGCTCGGCGCGCGCTTCCCAGGAATTGGGCGGGAAGGGCTGGTTCATCTGCGCTCTCCTTGCGGCCGGTTCCCGGCAGTTCAGACCGAAA
>RFIR01000052.1 GCA_003695135.1 Alphaproteobacteria bacterium
ATCGAGCACCCCGTCGATGACCGAATTCACCCCGCTGGCGCTGCCGGTCCGTTCGGCGCCGTCGGTGCCGCGCCGGCCGAGCCCGGTGATGTGGTTGATGCGGATCGATTCGATCTTCTCGGCGGGTTTCATCAGCCGCTCGACCACATCCGGAAGCGCCTTCAGCCGTGCCTGATCGAGCTTCATGCGGATCAGCTCGGGGCTCTGCGCATTCTCTGCCGCGATCAGCGCCGCGGTGCCCTCGGCCTTGTTTAGCAGCTCCTCCTTGGCCGCCTTCGCCCGCTCCAGCACCGCCTTCGCCTCGGCCTCGGCCATGGCCAGCACGGTTTCGGCCTCCGAGCGCACGCGGGTGTCGTCGACCTCGGCCTGCTCGGCGGCGCGGATGAGCGCGAGCGCCTTTTCGCGCTCCGCCGCCGCGGTTTCGCGCGCGGTGGTGACGGTCTCCTCGGCGGCGGCCTCCTCGGCCTCGGCCGCGCGGGCCTCCGCCTCGGCGCGGGCTTCCTCGATGCGCTTGGCCGCCAGCGCCACCGCGTTCTCGATGCGGGCGGTGGCGACGTTGAGCTCGCTTTCCAGCTTCTTGCGGTTCAGCTCGCGGTCGCGCAGGATCTCGGCCAGCCGCACCTCGCGCTCGCGCTCGATGCGCGCGGCCTCGCGCCGCCTTTCCGCCGCCGCCTGTTCCTCGGCGACATCGGCCTGGCTCTTGGCGCGCGCGGTCTCGATCTCGCGCTGCTGGACGATGGTCGCCTCTTCCTCCTCCTGCGCGATGATCAGCTTGCGCTTGGTGGCGTCGAGCTGGCTCTGGCGCACCGCGACCTCGGCATCGGATTCGATGGCCGCGCGTTCCTTCTTGTTGACGGCGATGATCTCGGAGAGCCGCCGCATGCCCAGCGCGTTGAAGGCGTTGTTCTCGTCCAGCGCGTGAAACGGCGTCTGGTCGAGCCGGGTGATGGAGACCGATTCCAGCACCAGCCCGTTCTGGGCCAGATTGTCGGCCAGGATCGCGCTGACCTCGGCGCTGTACTTGCCGCGATTGTCCTGCAGGCTGTCCATGGTGTAGCCGGCCGCGACCGAGAGCATGGCATCGACCAGCTTGCCCTCCAGCGTCTCGGCCAGATCGGAGGAGCGGAAGGTCTTGCCCCCCAGCGCCTGCGCCGCGGTGGCCACGCCCTTCTCGCTCGCCTCGACGCGCACGTAGAACTCCGCCCCGACATCGACGCGCAGGCGATCGGCGGTGATGATGGATTTCGGCCCCAGCCGCTCGATCTCCAGCCGCGAGGTCTTCATGTTGACCTCGGAGATCTTGTGCAGGAACGGGAGCGCGATGCAGCCGCCGTCGAGCACGACCTTCTGGCCGCCGGCACCTGTTCTGACCAGCGCAACCTCGCGCGTGGCCTTGCGGTAATACCTGTTGAGAAACAGGATCAGCAGGATGGCGACGACAACGATGACCAGAATGGTCAGAAACCAGGTCATGTGTCCTCCCTGTAGCTGCCATCGCCTCGTGACGGGCGATTTGCGAGTTGCGGCCGTCAGAGTGGGCGACTGAACTCGGCCAAGTCAACGGAATTCTGCCCGCATGAACCGTTCGGCCGGCCGGGGCTGGGCGGGTGTTCTGTCCGCTGCCTGCCGGCACGGGCGTCCGGAGCATGTCGCGTCCGATCAGGTGCACCCGCCCGGCGAGCGTAGCGAACCGGGCATGCGCCCGCCCGCCCCAAGGCGGGCGCATTCGCGCCCACCCGGGCGGCCGCATGCCCTCGCGTTCGGGAATCGGAATAGATCGGCTGGGTGACGAAACACCCTGTTCGACGACCCTATTCGAACACGGTGCGCAGCCATTCCTCGGCCGGCGCGCGCGGGGCTTGCAGCCCGTTCACCGCCGCCTCCGGGTCGCGCCGGCCGATGGCCATGCCGCAGAACAGCATCAGCTCGGGCGGCGCATCGAGAAACGCCGAGACCGTGGCGTGCTGCAGATACCATGCCTCCTGCGGGCAGGAATCGAGCCCCTCCTCGCGCAGAAGCAGCATCGCCGTCTGCAGATAGCCGCCGAGGTCGGACCATTGCGGTGCGCCCATGCCGCGATCGACAAAGAGAAACATGCCCGCCGGCGCGCCGAAGAAATCGTAGTTGCGGGCAAACCAGCGCAGCCGCGCCGCGCGGTCCCCGCGCGGGATGCCGAGCCTTGCATACATCGCCTCGCCCACCGCGAAGCGGCGGCTGCGATAGGGCTCCCACAGCCTGTCGGGATAGACGGCATATTCGGGCGCATCGGTCAGCCCCCGGGCGATGCGCGGCGCCATCATCGCCCGGAATCGCGCCATCCCCGCCCCGCTCAAGAGCCAGACATGCCAGGGCTGCAGATTGCCGCCCGAGGGCGCGCGCGCGGCCTTCACGAAGACGCGCCGCAGCACCTCCTCGGGCACCGGGTCGGGCAGAAAGGCGCGGATCGAGCGGCGGGTTTCGACAGCCTCGGACACGTTCATGTAGGGACACCTCCGGCGCCTCCTCTCGGCCAGGGGGCGGGCGAGGTCAAGCCGGGCGGGCTTGCCATGCCCGGCGCGATGGGCGAGAGGATGCGCCGAGAGAGGGGGGTCATGGACCTGCGCGCGATCATCGCCGGTGTCGGCTTTGCCCTGATGTGGAGTTCGGCCTTCACATCGGCGCGCATCGTCGTCGCCTACGCCCCGCCCTTTGCCGCGCTCTCGGTGCGCTTCCTGATCTCGGGCGCGCTGGCGATGGGGCTCGCCTGGGCGATGGGCCAGCGCATCCGCCTGACCCGCCGCGACTGGATCGCGGTGATCCTGTTCGGTCTGTTCCAGAACGGGCTCTATCTGGGGCTGAACTTCTTTGCCATGCAGTGGGTGGAGGCGAGCGTCGCCGTGATCGTGGCCAGCATGCTGCCGCTGGCGGTGGCGCTGGGCTGCCGCATCTTTCTGGGCGAGCGGTTGCGCCCCCTGGCCATTGCCGGGCTGGTCATCGGTTGCGGCGGCGTGGTGCTGGTGATGGCGGGGCGGGTCTCTGCGGGCGGGGTCGATCTGGCGGGGCTGGCGCTGCTGGTGCTGGCGCTGCTGGCGCTGGCCGCGGCGACGCTGCTTTTGGCCGACCGCCTGCCGCGCGGCAATGCGCTGATGGTGATCGGGCTGCAGATGCTGGTCGGCTCGGCCTCGCTCCTGCCGGTGGCGCTGGTGCTGGAGGAGTGGGTGGTCGATCTGAACTGGCGACTGGTCGCGGCCTTTACCTACACCACCCTCTTTCCCGGCATTCTCGCCACCATGGTCTGGTTCTGGCTGGTGCGCCATGTCGGGGCGACCCGGGCGGCGACCTATCATTTCCTCAACCCGTTCCTCGGTGTGGCGGTGGCGGCGCTGATCCTGTCCGAATCCGTGGGCCCGCGCGACCTGATCGGGGTGACCATCGTGGCGCTGGGCA
>RFIR01000370.1 GCA_003695135.1 Alphaproteobacteria bacterium
CCGGCATCCGCGCGGGCCGCCGCCCGGAACGGGCTCTCCCGGGCGTCAGCCCGGGCAGCGCCCGACCCGACCCCCACGGGGCGGGCGCTTCACGCCCACCCCTTCGGGCCGGGCGCTGCCCTCGGCATCGATGGTGAAGGTTTTCCGGTCCGAAAACCGCCCCGCGCTTACTTCCCCGCCAATTTCCGCATCAGTCCTGATCAGAGGCGACATGCTTCGGTCTTGCGGCAGGGTGCGCATTCATGGCGTACCGTCACGCGTTGCCCCGCCACGCACGGCAAGGGTGCGCCATGAATGCGCACCCTACGGGGCCGGCGAATTTCATTAATTCGCAAAGTGTCATGTGGATCAAGACTGTACACATGAAATAATTGTAAAATAATTCCCCAATCAATATTTTCCAATCAACAGTGAAAATCGGCGCAACACCACTGGCGCCGCATTTCGCGGCGCCCCGGCGCACGGGTCGGGCCGGGGGCATGGATATTTGAAAACCGGAAAAGAAGGCGGGGTGCTCTGTCTGCCCTCCCTCACTTGCCCGCCAGCCGGCGCATCAGCGCCAGATGCTCGGCGCCCGAACGCTCCCAGCTGAATTCGCGCACCCGTTTCAGCCCCGCTTCGATCAGCCGGGCGCGCAAGGCCTCGTCGGTGGCCGCACGCACGAGCCCCGCGGCGATGTCGGCGGCATCGAGGGGATCGACCAGCACCGCCGCCGCACCGGCCACCTCGGCCGCGCCGGTGCCGCGCGCGGTGACCACCGGCACGCCGGCGGCCATCGCCTCCAGGATCGGCAGGCCGAAGGGCTCCTCGACGGAGGGAAACAGGAACACATGCGCCTCGGCAAACAGGCCCGGCACCGCCTCGTGCGGCACGCCCATGCGGATGAGCTCGGCGCCCTCCGGCAGGCCGGCGGCGGGCACCGCGCTTTCCGGCGCGCCGACGCTGATCGCCTTCAAGGGCAGGCCGATGCGCGGGGCGGCCAGCCGGTAGGCCTCGATCATCCGCGGCAGGTTCTTCAGCCCCGAATATTGCGAGATATGGAAGACGAAGCGCCCCGGCCCGGGCGGGCGGTCGAGATGAAAGCGCGCATCGACGCCGTGATAGATCGGCGTGATGCGCTCCGCGCTGACGCCGAGCCGCGCCACGATCTGCGCCCGGGTCGCCTCGCTGACGGTGACGACATGGCCGATCGAGCGCCGCAGCCGCCGCCAGTCCTGCCGGATGCGCCAGCGCCAGACCCAGTTGCCCAGCCCCGTCTTCAGCCCGAATTCGGCGATGCGCGGCGGGGTGGTCAGGTTCTGCAGCCCGTGAATGGTGGCCATGGTGGGGATGGTGGTCGAGAAGAGCGCCTTCGGCACCCGGCGGTTGCCCAGCCCCGGCGCCCAGATCAGATCGGCGCTGCCCGGCGGTGCCTCGGCATCGAAGGGGATGGTCCCGAAGCTGACCCCGCGCGCGGCGGCATAGGCCTCGATGCGCTCGGCATAGATCGAGATGCTCTGCGGGCGCGGCTCGCCGGGCTTCTCCAGCGCGATCAGCACATGCATCGCGCGCCCTATGCCGCCCCGAGCCGGTCGAGCACCGCATCGAGCCCCTCGCGCCAGTCGGGCTGGGCGATGCCGTAGACGGTGCGGATGCGGGCACAGTCGAGCACCGAATTGGCCGGGCGGCGGGCCGGGGTGGGGAACTCGGCGCTGGCGATGGCATCGACCGGGGTGGAAAGCCCGGCGCGGGCGAGGATCTCGCGGGCGAATCCGCACCAGCTGACCGCGGGCGTGCCGGCGAAATGGAAGATGCCCGGCGCGCCGGCGCCGGCCAGCCTTGCCCGGGCGATGGCGATCAGCGCTTCGGCGATGGCGGCGGCGGGCGTCGGGCCGCCCTTCTGGTCATCGACCACCCGCAGCCGCTCGCGCCCGGCAGCGAGCCGCAGCATGGTCTTCACGAAGTTCGACCCGTGGGCGGAAAACACCCAGGCGGTGCGCAGGATCACCGCCTGCGGGTGCGCCGCCATCACCGCGCGTTCGCCGGCGAGCTTGGAGCGGCCATAGGCCGAGAGCGGGCCAGGGGCATCGTCCTCGCGCCAGGGCCGGCCTGCCACCCCTGAAAACACGTAATCGGTGGAGACATGCAGGAAGGGCAGCCCGCGCGCGGCGGCCGCGGCGGCCATCGCCGCCGGGGCCTCGGCATTGATGCGGGTGGCGGCCGCCTCCTCGGCCTCGGCGCGGTCGACGGCGGTGAAGGCGGCGGCGTTGATCACCGCATCGGCCCCGGTTTCGGCCACCGCCGCGGCGCAGGCCGCCGCATCGGTCAGATCGGCCGCCTCGCGCCCCAGCGCGGCGATGTCCAGATCCGGCCCGGCCAGCGCGGCGAGTTCGCGGCCGAGCTGGCCCGTGCGTCCGAAGACGAGCACCCGCATCAGCCGGGATCGTAGACAAAGGGGCTTTCGAAGCCCGAAAAGCCCGGCGCGGCGGCATCCTTGGCCGACAGCACCGCCTGCGTCACATCCATGCCCCAATCGACGCCTATGTCGGGATCGTCGAAACGGATCGCCCCGTCGCATTCGGGGGCGTAATGGTCATCGGTCTTGTAGAGCACATGCGTGTCCGGCCTCAGTGTCACGAATCCATGCAGGAACCCGCGCGGGATCAGCATCTGCAGGCCGTTCTCCTCGCTCAGCTCGGTGGCGATCCAGCGCCCGAAATCGGGCGAGCCGCGGCGGATGTCGACGGCGACGTCGCGGATGGCGCCGCAGGCCACCCGCACCAGCTTGGCCTGGGCATGCGGCGGGGCCTGGTAATGCAGCCCGCGCACCGTGCCGGGGCGGGCCGAGAAGGAATGGTTGTCCTGCACGAAATCATGATCGAACCCGGCCTCGGCCATGCGCGCCCGGTTCCAGCTTTCGAGGAAATAGCCCCGCTCGTCGGCGAAGCGGCGGGGGCGGAGGAGCTTCACATCCGCGATCGCGGTGTCGATGATCTCAAGCATGGCCGGTCGACTCGCATATCCCGAAAACGGCCCCGGCGCCGCGGGCGCGGGGCGGGGCGGGCGCACCATACCGGATATGCCCCGGCTTTCACGCCCTTTTTGCACCGGCTGCGGCGGCGTGCCGCCGGCGCGGCGCGGCGCCGGCGGGACGAACGGGATGTTCGTCAACCCGATCCGTGCTATGCAGGGGCGGTCTGGTCGAGTGAGGTCTGGTTTGCGTGATCAGGGGGCGATCCCTGCCGGCATGTCCGAGGATCCGGTCCGGCACGGGCGGGGCGGAGGCACCGGCCGTGAGCGGCCCGGCAGGGCGCCGCGCCGCGGCGGCCGCCCGCAGGCCGGGCGGGAGCGGGACCGGTGAGCGAGACCGGCCAGGGCGTGTTCGTTCGCGACGGCATCGGCATGCCGCGCCGGCATGATGCGCCGGCGCTGCCGCGCGGGCGCAGCCGGCGCTGGCTGGAGGCGGCGGGCGTCGCCCTGGCGCTGATCCTCGCCGATCTGATGGCGGCGGTCATCGCCATCGGCCTGTCCTTCACCCTGGCCGCGGTCGCCAACGAGCTCTTTGACCGGCCCTATGGCAGCCTGCCCTGGTTCATCGAGGCCCGCCAGCCCATCCTCGGCTCGATGCTGGTGCTGATGGTCGCCATCTTCGCCTTTGGCGGGCTCTATTCGCGCGCGCAGTGGGAGGTGGACGAGATCAAGCGCATCGTGCTGGCCTCGGGGCTGCTGGGCCTGGTGCATGGCGCCTTCCAGACGCTGACCGTCGATTACGGCTGGCGGCTGTGGTTCGTGCTGGTCTGGCCGATGCTGGCCTTCCTGTCGGTGGTGCTGCGCGCCGCGGTGCGCGCGATCCCGCCGATCCGCCGGGCGCTGACCCGGCATGTGCTGCTGGTGGGATCGGGGATAAGACCGGACGAATTCGCCTATCAGCTGCGCGAGAGCCAGGCCAACCCGGTCGATGTGCTGGAAGGCGTGCCGATCGAGGCGCTGGCCGGGCTGAGCCCGGAGGCGATCGCCGCCTATATCGCCGACAGCGCGGCCGCAGCGGGGCTGACGCCGGACCGGGTGCAGATCGTGCTGGCGCCCGACGGCGCCGAACGCGCCCGCGCCCGCGGCGTGGCCGAGCGGCTGTGGTCGATGGGGGTGGCGTTCTCGGCCACCCTGCCGCTCGACATCCAGGCCCGGCACGGGCTGAGGGTGCGCAAGATCACCGGGCTCGACATGGTGATGGCCGAGCACGACCAGCCGGGGCTGAACCGGGCCGAGGCCGCGCTCAAGCGCGGCATGGACATCGCGGTGGCCGGCCTGGCGCTGATGATCCTGGCCCCGGCCATGGCGCTGATCGCGCTGATGCTCTGGCCCGGCGGCGGGGTGTTCTTCGCCCAGAGCCGGGTCGGCCGCGACGGGCGGCGCTTCGAATGCCTCAAGTTCCGCTCGATGCGCCCCGATGCCGAGGCGCGGCTGAACGAGCTGCTGGCCGCCGATCCGGCGGCGCGGGCGGAATGGAGCGCGCATCAGAAGCTGGCGCGCGACCCGCGCATCACCCCGCTGGGCCGCTTCCTGCGCAAGACCTCGATCGACGAGCTGCCGCAGCTGATCAACGTGATCCGCGGCGAGATGAGCCTGGTCGGCCCGCGGCCGATCGTGGCGCCGGAGGTGGAGGGCTATGACAATGACCGCGCCTATTACCAGAGCCCCGATTTCGCCTGGTACAGCGCGATGCGCCCCGGCATCACCGGGCTGTGGCAGGTCTCGGGCCGGGCCACCACCAATTACGAGGAGCGCATCCGGCTTGACCGCTGGTATGTGCGCAACTGGACGATCTGGCTCGACATCGCCATCCTGATCAAGACGCTGCGGGTGGTGCTGGTCCCGCGCACGGCGAGCTGAGCGGCGGGCGGAGGTTCCGATGCATGCGGGCATCGTGGTCCGGGCCGGGTGAAGGCGTACCGTCATCGGCTGTCCCGGTTGCGCGGGCGAAAACAGCTGGAAGAGAGCCTTGCAATACCCTGCTGCGGGGCGGTATCCTGAATGCGCGAGGTTTCGGATGGAACGGAATTACGCGCGCGCAAAGTAATTTAAAGAGAGCCCTGCAAAACTCCGGCGCGACGGGGCATCTCAGGCAAGACGCGTTTTCTGTCAGTGTGTACTGCGCGCACGTAAAATAATTAGAAAATAACTTCGCAATCAATATTTATCAATCAACAGTGAAAACAGGAAGAGCGCACGTGGCGCCACAATTTCGTGGCGCCCGAGCGCAGCGCCCGGGTCTGGCCAGCGGAGTTTCGCCGGGCGCTCTTCCGGCATTCCCCCGCGCCCCGGGCCGGTGCATTTGCGCATCGCTTCCCCGCGCGCTTGCCGGCGGGGCGCTTCGCCTCTTGCCTGTCCCCCGGAGGCTGCGGCATATTCGGGGAGGCCTCGCAGCAGGCACGGGGGACAAAGTGTTGAAAAAACTTGCAATTTTACTGGCAGCCCTGCTGTTGCCCGCCCTGGCGCAGGCGCAGGGCAGCTACAAGATTGCACCGGGCGACCGGCTGACGGTGACGGTGCTGGAGGATGCCAATCTCAACTCGCAGGTTCTGGTGCGCCCCGATGGCCGCGTCACCCTGCCGATCGTGGGCTCGATCAGCGTGGTCGGCCGCACGCCCGAGCAGGTCCAGGCCATGGTGCGCCAGCGGCTTGCGGGCAGCTTCAACGTCACGCCGACGGTGACGGTGTCGCTGGCGGCCACCGCGCTGCCCTTCACGGTGCAGCCGGAGAACATCTACGTTCTGGGCGAGGTGGCCAAGCCGGGCGTGCTGCAGACCACGCCGCCGCAGAAGCTCAACGTGCTGCAGGCGCTGGCCCAGGCCGGCGGGCTGACCCAGTTCGCGCGCGGCTCGGCCATCCAGATCCGGCGCGTCAACCCGAAGACGGGGGAGGAGACGGTGTTCTCCTTCGACTATGACGAGCTGGAGGCGGGGCGGCGGCTGAGCGCCAACATCACGCTCCGGGACGGGGATGTGGTGTTCGTGCCCGAACGCGGCCTGTTCGACTGAGGACGG
>RFIR01000053.1 GCA_003695135.1 Alphaproteobacteria bacterium
CGCGCTCGGCTGGGCGCTCATCGCGCTGGCATTCCTGCGCCTCAGTTCTTCGCCTTGTCGACCAGCGCGCCGGCCTTGATCCACGGCATCATGGCGCGCAGTTTCTCGCCCACCTGCTCGATCTGATGGGCGTCATTGTTGCGCCGGATGGCCTTGAACATGGGCTGGCCGGCCTTGCATTCGCGCATCCATTCACTGACGAAGCGCCCGTCCTGGATGTCCTTCAGGACCGCCTTCATCCGCGCCTTGGTCTCGTCATGGGGCAGGATGCGGGGGCCCGAGACATACTCGCCGAACTCCGCGGTGTTGGAGATCGAGTAGTTCATGTTGGCGATGCCGCCCTCATAGATCAGGTCGACGATCAGCTTCACCTCGTGGAGGCACTCGAAATAGGCCATCTCCGGCGCATAGCCCGCCTCGACCAGCGTCTCGAAGCCCATGCGGATCAGCTCGACGAGGCCGCCGCACAGCACGCTCTGCTCGCCGAAGAGGTCGGTCTCGCATTCCTCGCGGAAGGTGGTCTCGATGATGCCCGAACGCCCGCCGCCGATGGCCGAGCAGTAGCTCAGCGCCACCTCCAGCGCCTTGCCGGAGGCATCCTGATGCACCGCGACCAGACAGGGCACGCCGCCGCCCCTGACGAACTCGCCGCGCACGGTGTGGCCGGGGCCCTTGGGCGCCATCATGATCACATCGACGCCCGGTTTGGCCTCGATCAGGCTGAAATGCACGTTGAGCCCATGGGCAAAGGCGATCGCCGCCCCGTCGCGCAGATTGTCGTGGATATGGGCGTAATAGGTCTCGGCCTGCAGCTCATCGGGCATGGCCATCATCATCACATCGGCCCATTTCGCGGCCTCGGCGATCTCCATCACCTTGAGCCCCGCGGCCTCGGCCTTCGCCGCCGAACCCGAGCCCGGCCGCAGCGCCACCGCGACGTTCTGCGCCCCGGAATCCCTGAGATTCTGCGCATGCGCATGGCCCTGGCTGCCATAGCCGACGATGGCCACGTTCAGCCCCTTGATCAGATTGATGTCGCAGTCGCGATCGTAATAGACCCGCATGTCTGTCCCCCGTTCTCGCGCGGGCCGTGACGCCCGTCATCCGCCGCCGGTGCTAGACGAGGGGGGCGGGGAAGGCAAGCGGCGTCAAAGTTCGATCAGGACCCCTCCGCCAGCAAGGTCAGTGACATTAAGCAGTAAAGGATCGATGCCGCGCAGCGAGATCGAACCATGCGTGTAGGTGACGATCGCACCCAGGCTGTTCGATCCCAGCGTGACGTCCGAACTCGTCAGCAGTGTGATCAGGATGTCGTCGCCCAGGCCGAAATCCAGGATCTCGTCCGGCCCGAGATTGCCCTTGACGATGTCGAACAGGAACACGTCGAAACCGCCACGGCCGAACAGTTCGTCCCCCCCGGTGCCGCCTTCGATCGTGTCATCGCCGGTTCCCCCGAAAATGGTATCGCTGTGCGCGTCGCCATGAATTTCGTCGTCGCCGCCATCGCCAAACAGGATGTCGCTGCCCCTGCCGCCATAGATGGTGTCGTGGCCCTGTCTGCCATGGATGGTGTCGCCGCTGCTGAAGGGGTTTCCGATGGGAGGACCCGAGGACTGGTCGCCAAAGAGATCGTCATGCCCCCTGCCTCCGTCGATGTCGTCGCTGTTCAGGCCTCCCGCGATATGGTCGTCATGGTCGCCGCCGGTGATCGAATCGTTTCCGCCGCCGCCGTCGATGAAGTCGACTCCGTGCCCGCCGGAAATGAAGTCGCTCCCCTGATTGCCCTCGATGGAATCGACACCCGCTCCCCCGAACAGGTCGTCGCCATTCTCGTTGCCCGCAATGAAGTCGCGGCCGTCGCCCCCGAAGATCCGGTCCCGCCCGGTGCCACCGCGAAGGTCGTCGCTCCCGGCACCCCCGGCTATCGAATCGTTCCCGCCAGCGCCCTCGATGGTATCGCCTCCTGCGCCCCCGACGATGGTATTTGCCGTGTCGTCACCCACGAAAACGTCGGCCTTCGCGGTCAGCGTGAAGCTGTCGAGCCCGGCCAGTGTCTGGGTGAAACCGCCCAGGACGACCGAGGACGCGCCTCCGGCAATCGGACCAATGGAACCCAGCATGCTGTAGTCGATGGCATCATGCCCAGCGCCGCCGTTGATGACATCATTGCCCCTGGAGGCGAGGAAGACGTCGTCCCCGCCCTTGCCCTTGAGGATGTCGTTGCCGGTATTGCCCTCGATCACGTCCGCGCCCGGGCTGCCGAGGATCCTGAGGTCCTTGCCCTTGACGAACCAGTTCTCCAGTTTCTGCACCTGCTCGTCGAAAGTGCCGCCGGCCGCCTTTATGGCGTCGATGCGCGTCTGCAGCTTGGTCGCCGAGCGGTGCAGCCCGGTGAAACTGGCCAGCACGGTGCCGACCGAATCCGTCAGCGTGTAGCTGTTGATGGTGCCGCCGGTCAGCTTGCTGCCCGAGACGGTGAGCCCGGTGCCGGTGGCCTGAAGGTGAAAGCCGGTGGGAAGGAACGGGTTCCAGTCCACCGTGGTTCCGCCGCCACCGACCGAGAGGTTGCCGAGCACGTTCAGCCCCATCATCTCGCGCATGATCCGGTCGAGATGGGTGCCGAAATAGCCCAGCGGGGCGAGCAGATCGATGCGGAGCATGGCCTTCCTCCCCTTCTGTTGCGGGGAAGGCTAGCAGAATTGCGACATGATGTCACGGGGATCGCAAGGCCGGTGGCGTGTCCTCAGACCCCGCGCGGCTGCAGATTCGCGGGGCCGCGGGTGATGGCGACGACCCCGGTGCGGGCGACGTTGACGAGGCCGAGCGGGCGCATCAGGTCGACGAAGGCGTCGATCTTCTCAGAGGTGCCGGACAGCTCGAAGACGAAGCTTTCCAGCGTGGTGTCGACGACGCGGGCGCGGAACACCTCCGACAGCCGCATCGCCTCGACCCGTTCCGCCCCGGTGCCGGCCACCTTGACCAGCGCCAGCTCGCGCTCGATATGCACCGCCTCCACCGTCAGGTCATGCACGTCATGGACCGGCACCAGCCGGCCGAGCTGGGCCATGATCTGCTCGATCACCTCCGGCGTGCCGGTGGTGACGATGGTGATGCGCGAGCGGTGCCCCTCATGGTCGATCTCGGCCACGGTCAGGCTTTCGATGTTGTAGCCGCGGCCCGAGAACAGGCCGATGACACGGGCGAGCACCCCGGCCTCGTTGTCCACCAGCACCGCGATGGTGTGGCGCTCGTGCCGCTCGGGCAGGCTGGGGCGGAGATTGTAGGCGGAATGCGCGGTGGCGCCGGGCTTGATGCGGAGCGGGCTCATGCGGGCGGTTCCTTTCGGGTTCGGTCGAGGCCGTTTCGGGCTTGCGTCGCCTGCATCTCTAGGTCGATGACAGCCATGTCAGCAAGAGGGCGACGGCCCACATGGCGAATGTGGCCGGGCGCCACAGGATCGAGGTCCGGTCGGTCAGCAGCCGGCTCGTCACCAGGACGTAGCCCCAGCCGAAAATCCAGCTCGAGACGAACAGCACCGCCGCCTGCAGCCAGTGATGCGCCCAGCCGAACCAGAGGGTGTAGCCGAAATGGAAGGCTGTCCCGGCAAGATGGCTCCAGTCGGGCAGGCCATAGGATGAAAGCGCCCAGGCGCCCGGCCCGGCGCGCCGGCGCTCGGCCTCGCGCACCTCCCACCAGTGCCGGTTCTCGAACAGGAAAACGGCAAAGAGGTTGAAGAGGATGAAGGTGGCGAGCGGGGGGAGATAGTCCGCCATGGGCCTGCCCCTCAGCCGCCGGCCCCCGGGCGGGCGAGCCGGGATTCCACCATCCGGGTGAAGGCTTCGGTCACCGCCTCGTCATGCGGCCGCTTGTAGGGAAAGGCCCGGGCATGGTCGAAGCTGTGGCGCATGGCCGGATTGAGTTCGAAGACGAACAGGCGGCCATCCTCGTCGAGGTCGAAATCGACGCCGAAGAATTCGAGCCCCGTCGCCTCGGCAACGCGATGCAGCGTGTCCGCGTTGCGCGCGCCGACATAGTCGGGCCAATTGTCGAGAAAGCGCATCTCCTCGTTCATCAGCTCGCGGTTGCCCAGCATCTCGGTCTTGCGGTTGCCGCCATGCACGTTCCAGACGCGGTCGATATGGCAGACCACCGGATGGAAGGCGCCGTCGATCCAGAACAGCCGCAGCTTGCGGTAATGGCTGCCGCGCCACCGCAGGTTGTGGAAGGCGATGGCGTAGAATTCCCCGCTCAGCCCGCCCTTGCACAGCGCCCTCAGCGCCTCGCGCGTCTCGATCAGCCGGGTGGTTCGCCCGGTCTGGGTGCCGCTGCGCCGCAGGATCACCGGCAGCGCGAAGCCCTCGCGCCGAAGCCAGGCCTCGACCTCCTCGGGCCCGGCATTTTCGAAGCGGCCGCGCACGGTGCGGGGAAAGGTCAGGTCACGAAAATCCCGCAGCCGCTGATAGTTGCGGTCACGCGCGGTTTGCCAGACGTTTTCCGGCCGGTTGATGACGTTGCGCGCACCGGTTCCGGTCAGGTAGCCCTCCAGTGACTTCAGCGATCCGCCCTCGGAGTCCGGGTCGGCGATCGAATTGATCAGCAGCGCATGGCGGGGCATGGTGGCGGGATCGATGCGGCTCCCGGCAACCACCGTGTAGGTCACCATGGCGAAATCGCGGCGCGCGAGCAGATAGCGCAAGGTGAAATGCCCGCCGCGAAAGCTCGGCCGGTAGCGGCCGTTCCCGTCGGTCTTCAGGATCGGCCGGGTCCCGCCGAAGCCGCGGATCCGCACCACCCGCCTGTATTCGGTGCCGTCCTCATGCGACCGCGGATCGACCGGGCAGCGGGTGAAGAAATCGTGCAGCAGCGCATGCGCTTCCTGCGGCCGCCCGGCCCTGGCGATCAGGGCGGCAAGCGCGTGGTGGACCCTCCTGTTCATCGGCGCACGCCGCGCCAGTTCGCCGAACGCCGCACGGGCGGCGTCGAACTGTCCGGTCTGCAGCAGCCGCCAGGCCTCCCTGCCGGCATCGCCATGGCGAATGTCGCGGCGCTTCACGGGTGGTCGATGCAACAAGGTCTCTCCTCACACCAGCACCGCGCCGCCGGCATCGATGGCGCCTTCGGTCGAGGCCTCGCCCAGAAGCATCTCGTTATGCGCCTTGCCCGAGGGGATCATCGGGAAGCAGTTCTCGTGCTTCTCGACCACGCAATCGAGGATGAACGGGCCGGGATAGTCCAGCATTTCCCCGATCGCGTCGTCGAGATCGCCCGGATCGGTGACGCAGCGCCCCTTGCACCCGAAAGCCTCGGCCAGCTTGACGAAATCGGGCAGCGCCTCGGACCATGAATGGCTGTAGCGCTCGCCATGCAGAAGCTCCTGCCACTGGCGCACCATGCCGAGCCGTTCGTTGTTGAGGATGAACTGCTTGACCGGCAGCCGGTACTGCACCGCGGTGCCCATCTCCTGCATGGTCATCAGCCAGGATGCCTCGCCGGCGACATTGATGACGAGGCTGTCGGGATGGGCGATCTGCACGCCGATGGAGGCGGGCACGCCATAGCCCATTGTGCCCAGACCGCCCGAGGTCATCCAGCGGTTGGGTTCCTCGAAGCCCATGAACTGCGCCGCCCACATCTGGTGCTGGCCGACCTCGGTGCAGATGTAGCGGTCGCGGTCCCTGGTCAGCGCCTCCAGCCGCTGGATGGCGTATTGCGGCTTGATGACCGTGTCCGAATTCCGGTAGGCGAGGCAGTTGACCTTCCTCCACTCCGCGATCCGGTCCCACCAGTCGGCGACGGCGGCGGCCCGGGTGCGGCTGCCCTGTTCACGCCACTGTTCGAGCAGCGCCGCAAGCACCTCGGCGACATCGCCGATGATCGGCACCTCGACATGGATCACCTTGTTGATCGAGGACGGGTCGATATCGACATGGATCTTGCGCGAGCCGGGCGAGAAGGCATCGACCCGCCCCGTGATGCGGTCGTCGAAGCGCGCGCCGATGCAGATCATGGTGTCGCAATCATGCATGGCCATGTTGGCCTCATAGGTGCCGTGCATGCCCAGCATCCCCAGCCAGCGCCCGCCCGAGGCCGGATAGGCCCCCAGCCCCATCAGGGTGGAGGTGACGGGAAAGCCGGTCTCCTCGACCAGCGCGCGCAACAGCCGGCTCGCCTCGGGCCCGGAATTGATCACCCCGCCGCCGGTATAGAAGACCGGCCGTTCCGCCGCCTCGATCAGCGCGACCGCCTCGGAAATGCGTTCCGGCCGGCCCTTGCGCCGCGGCTGGTAGGACCAGTGATCGGGATCGCGCAGGCCGTGATAGGTTCCGGTGGCGAACTGCACGTCCTTGGGAATGTCGATCAGCACCGGGCCGGGCCGGCCATGGGTGGCGACGTGAAAGGCCTGATGGATGGTGTCGCCCAGCGCATCGGTTTCCTTGACCAGCCAGTTGTGCTTGGTGCTCGGCCGGGTGATGCCGACGGTATCGGCCTCCTGAAACGCATCATTGCCGATCATGAAGGTCGGGACCTGACCGGTCAGCACCACGATCGGAATCGAATCCATCAGCGCATCGGTGATCCCGGTCACCGCATTGGTCGCTCCGGGGCCGGAGGTGACCAGCACCACGCCCGGCTTTCCGGTCGAACGGGCATAGCCTTCGGCCGCATGCGCCGCGCCCTGTTCGTGCCGGACCAGGATGTGGCGGATGTCGTTCTGCTTGAAGATCTCGTCATAGATGGGAAGCACCGCGCCGCCGGGATATCCGAACACGGTATCCACGCCCTGATCCCTCAGGGCCAGAACGACAATCTCTGCACCGGTCATCTGACGGGTCATCTTCTCATCTCCCGGTTCTTCCCGGCCCGCATCGCCGGGCATAAAAAAACCCCCGACCGGGGGTTGTGCGCGCGCATCCTGCGGGGCGTTACCGCCGCAAGGCCGCGCGCCGTCCTACCACGATAAGCGTTGCGAGTGCCATCTCGTTCCTCCGAGGCCGTTCATAGCATCTGACGGATACGGGTCAACCGGTTTCTGCCGGAAAAGATGTCGCGAATGTGCCGGCATCTTTCGTGATCTTGCGCGGCGGGCGGACTTGCCGACACAAGGTTTCGCCGGTACCGCCGCGCCCGCTGGCCCGGCCTCTGCCCGCGCCGCCGCAGAATCCCGTTGCGGGCGAAGGCCGCCTGCCTATAGTCGTGGCAATGCAACAACACCAACAGGGGATCGGATATGAAGACAGGGGTCTGCATCGCGGCGCTGGCCGCGGCCTGGATCGCGGGGGGCGTGGCGGCCCAGGACAAGGTGCTCAACGTCTACAACTGGTCGGACTACATCGCCGAGGACACCATCGCCAAGTTCGAGGCGAAATTCGGCGTCAAGGTCAATTACGACGTCTATGACAGCAACGAGGTGCTGGAAGCCAAGATGCTGGCCGGCAATTCGGGTTATGACGTGGTGGTGCCGACCTCGGACTTCCTGCGCCGCCAGGTTGCGGCCGGGGTCTACATGGAGCTCGACAAGTCGAAACTGCCCAATCTGAAGAACATGGATCCCGAGCTGATGGCCAATGCCGCGGTCTATGACGAGGGCAACAAGCATGCCGTCATCTACATGTGGGGGACCACCGGCATCGGCTACAATGTCGGCAAGGTGCGCGAGCGGCTGGGCGAGGATGCCCCTACCGACAGCTGGGCGCTGGTCTTCGACCCCGAGGTTGTATCGAAGCTCGCCGATTGCGGCGTGACCTTCCTCGATGCGCCCACCGAGATGCTGCCCGCGGCGATGAACTATGCCGGGCTCGATCCCAACTCGACGAAGCGCGAGGATTTCGAGAAGGGCGCCGAGGTGCTGATGGCGGTGCGGCCCCATGTGCGCTATTTCCATTCCAGCCAGTACATCAACGATCTGGCCAATGGCGAGATCTGCGTGGCCGTCGGCTGGTCGGGCGACGTGTTCCAGGCCCAGGCGCGCGCCGAGGAGGCCGGGAACGGGGTCGAGATCGCCTATGTGATCCCCAAGGAGGGCGCGCTGCAGTGGTTCGACATGATGGCGATCCCGAAGGACGCGCCGCATCCCGATCTGGCCCATGAGTTCATCAACTTCATCATGGATCCCCAGATCACCGCCGACATCACCAACTATGTCTGGTATGCCAATGCGAATGCTGCCTCGATGCCGCTGGTGGATGAGGAGGTGAAGTCCGACCCCGGCATCTTTCCCCCCGAGGAGGTCAAGAAGCGGCTCTGGGCCTCGACGGTCTACAATGCGCGCACCGACCGGCTGGTGAACCGGCTCTGGACCCAGGTGAAGACCGGACAGTGAGCGGCGAAGGCAGCCCCGTCCGCATCTCCGGCCTGACCAAGCGCTTCGGCGGCTTCAC
>RFIR01000054.1 GCA_003695135.1 Alphaproteobacteria bacterium
CCGACGCCATCGTGATGCCGCTCCTGGCCGAGGCCGATCTGGTGCTGGCCTGCGGCTATGACCCGATCGAGATGCGCGCGGGCTGGCAGGACCCCTGGGAGCCCGGCAAGTGCATCGAGATCCAGGCCGCACCCGACCGGCAGGACATGCATGGCGCCGCCATCGCCTGGAGCTGCGGCATAGCCGCCGGTCTGGCCGCGCTGGGCGAGGGGGTGGAACCGCACCCGGTCTGGCCCGGCGATGAGCCGGAGCGGGTGCGCGAGGCGCTGCACTCGGCCTTCGCCGCCGGTGCGGACTGGGGACCGGCCGCCGCCATTGCCGTGATGGACCGGATGAAGCCCGAGGGGCTGGTCACCACCGTCGATTCCGGCGCCCATCGCATCCTGCTCTCGCAGATGTGGCATTGCGTGGCGCCGCATAGCCTGCTGCAATCCACCGGGCTCTGCACCATGGGCTGCGCGCTGCCGCTGGCGACCGGCCGGGCGCTGGCCGAGCCGGGCCGGCGCTGCCTTGCGGTGATGGGCGATGGCTGCCTCGACATGATCCTGGGCGAGCTCGCCACGCTGCGCGATCTGGCGCTGCCGGTCACGGTCGCGGTGCTCAACGATGCCTCGCTCGCGCTGATCGAGCTCAAGCAGCGGCGCGAGGGGCTGCAGACGGCCGGGGTGGAATTCGGCCGCACCGACTATGCCGGCATCGCCCGCGCGCTGGGCCTGGCGGCCTGGAGCGTGTCCGATGCCGAAGCTCTGGCCGAGGCGTTTGCCGCCGCCATGGCCGCGCCCGGCCCGGGGCTGATCGAGATCGCCCTGCCCCGGCGCGGCTATGACGGGCTGTTCTGAACGCCCCGCCGGCGTGCCGATGGCCGCGATGGCGTCGGATCGCCGAAACATCGCGGCCGGTCAGCGGAAAACGCGGGAATTGATGCGCGATTAATCGAAGGGAAAAGATTCGCCGCCAAAACGGCCCCCGCAACCGCAGGAGGCCGCGAGAGCATGTTTGCCGCCAGACTTTCCGCAAGCCGCAAGATCATCCTTTCCTTTGCGCTCGTCGGGGCGCTGATGCTGGGCGTCGGGCTGATGATGCTGCTGGTCATCAACAGCTCGGCGAATAATGCCAAGCGGGTGGAGGTGCAGCTGGCGCCGCTCACCGATGCGGCGATGATGGCGCAGATGAAGTTCTCCGGGGTCTATCTCCGCCTCGGGCAGGTCTTCGCCGGCGATCTCGCACCAGAGAAGGCGGAGGGGATTCTGGGGATGCTCGACGATGTGCGCGCCTTTGCCCGCGCCATCTCCGAAGGCGCCCGTCTGGGCGATACGGTCGTCCGGCCCAGTGACGATCCCGAGGTGTGGGAGATGATGAACGGGTTTCTCGAACAGGTCGCATCCTTCGAGAAGGCGGCGAAGGCTCGGCTTGCCGCGATGAGAAGCGCCACCGGCGTGGGCTCGCGCGCCGATGCCGAATTCGACGGGCTCTATGACGAAATCGAGGAAGGTCTGGGCCGGATCGCCGGGCAGCTGCCCGCGGATTCTCCGGCGCAGAGGCTTCTGGGCGAGGCGCGCTACCGGCTGGCCCATGGTCACCTGCTGCTGGCCGAGATCCTCAGCGGCGATCAGGGCGAGGATTTCGCCGAGGTGACCGGCTCCTTCGAGGCGGCGCGCTCGGCTTTGGCCGAGGCGACGGGCACCGCCCCCGCCATGACCGAAGCGCTGAAACCGGTCGTCGCCGATATCGGCCGCCTCATCGCGCTGGCGCAGGGGCGCCACGAGGAGCAGCGCGACCAGGCGAGCCGGATCGCGAGTGCGGAGAAGGCCTATTCGGCCGCCCATGCCCGCGCGGTGGAGACCGCGGAGCGGGCCGAAAGGAAGATCCGGGCGCAGATGCGCAGCGGGCTGCGGGATATCGAGGAGTCGCGCAAGTCGGCGGTGATCGTCTTCGGCCTGTCCGTCGCGCTGCTCGCGCTTGCCGTCTTCTTCATCTCGCGCTGGCTGGGAAGGGTGCTCGGGCGGCGGTTGAGCGAGCTTGCCGGCGTCATGCGCCGGATGATCGGCGGGCAGTACGATGTCGCGCCGCCTGCGTGGCGGTCGGATGACGAGATCGGCGTGCTGCGCGACAGCCTGGCGGAGTTCGGCGAGGCGCTGCGCGCCCAGCACGAGTTGACCGTGGAGGCCGAGCGCAAGCGGCGGGCCGAGCAGAAGCGGATGGAGGCGAGCGAGGAGCTGGCCCGGCAGCTGGACAACGCGCTGCAGGCGGTCGCGGCCGGCGATCTTTCGGTCCGGATCGACGAGAGTTTCGAGGAGGAGGATCTGAGGGGGCTCGCGCGTGGCGTCAACGGCCTGATGGACACGATCGGCAGCGTTCTTTCCAGCATCGAGCAGGTCATGTCCCAGCTGGCCGATGGCGATCTGACGGCGCGGATCGAGACCAGTTTCCGCGGCTCGTTCGAGGCGCTGCGCACCCGCACCAATCTCGCCGTCGAACAGCTGGAGGCCGGCGCGGCCGAGGTCCTGTCGAGGACCGCTGATGCCGACGAACAGACCGCGCGCCTGACCGAGATGAGCCGCCAGCTCGCCGGGCAGGCCGAATCGCAGGCCGCCGCCCTGCAGCAGATCTCGGCGGCGACCGAGGAGATGAGCGATCGCGTCCGGCGCACGGCGGAGCGGTCGCTGGCGGCGGTCAAGCAGGCCGACGAGGCCGACCGCCGCGCGGTGGAGGGGCTGGAGATCGTCGCGCAGTCGGGCACGGCAATGGAGGCGATGAAGGAAAGCTCGGCGCGGATCGCCGATATCATCACCATCATCGAATCGATCGCCTTCCAGACCAATCTGCTGGCGCTGAACGCGGCGGTGGAGGCGGCGCGGGCCGGCGATGCCGGCAAGGGCTTCGCGGTGGTCGCCTCCGAGGTGCGCAGCCTCGCCCAGCGTTCCTCCGAAGCCGCATCCGACATCACCCAGCTCATCCGCGATTCGGCGACGCGGGTCGAGACCGGCGCCGATCTGGCGCATGCGACCAACGAGACGCTGACCGCCATCCAGTCGGTGGTCACCGATCTCACTAAGATGATCCGCGAAATCTCCACCGACAATGATCACGTCTCCAGCAGCATCGGCGAACTGACATCGGCGATCCGCGATCTCGACGGCACCACGCAGAGCTACGCCGCCGCGGCCGAGCGCGGATCGAGTTCGGCGGCCTCGGTGCGCCAGGTCTTCGAGAGCATCCGCCGCGCCATGGACCGGTTCCGTACCCGCGGCGGCGAAGGGGTCGCTCGCGCCGCGTGACCCGGTTGCGGCAGCGGCCGCGCAGCCGTCGGTTCCGCGCCGCGCGGATTCATGCCCGCACTGACGGACGGGGCCGGCGCGTCGCCTGCCCCGCCCGCGCAGGCGTTACTGCGTTGCCTTGTCGAGCGCCTGGTCGAGATCGGCGATGATGTCGTCGGGATCCTCGATGCCGATGGACACGCGCACGACATTGGGCCCGGCACCGGCAGCCTCCTGCTGCTCGGGGGTCAGCTGACGATGGGTGGTCGAGGCGGAATGGATGATCAGCGAGCGGGTATCGCCGAGATTGGCGACATGGCTGAAGATGTTGACCGAATCGACCAGCTTCACGCAGGCCTCGTAGCCGCCCTTCACCCCGAAGGTGAACAGCGCGCCCGCCCCCCTGGGGTAGAGCTTCTGCACCCGGTCGTGCCAGGGCGAGGAGGGCAGCCCGGCATAGGTCACGAATTCCACCCGCGGATCCTTTTCCAGCCAGCTCGCCACCTTCACCGCGTTGGCCACATGCCTTTCCATGCGCAGCGACAGCGTCTCGATGCCCAAGAGCGTGTAATGCGCCGCCTGCGGGTTCAGCGTCATGCCCAGATCGCGCAGCCCCACCGCGATGCCGTGGAAGGTGAAGGCGAGCGGGCCGAAGGTCTCGTGGAACTTCAGCCCGTGATAGGCGGGTTCGGGCTGGCTGAGCGAGGGGAACTTGTCGGAGGCCGACCAGTCGAACTGCCCGGAATCGACGATGACGCCTCCCACCACCGTGCCGTTGCCGGTCAGGTACTTGGTCATGGAATGGACCACCAGCGTGGCGCCCATCTCGATCGGCCGGCACAGATAGGGCGAGGCGGAGGTATTGTCGACGATCAGCGGAATGCCCGCCTCATCGGCGATCTTCGCCAGCGCCGGGATGTCGGTGACATAGCCGCCCGGATTGGCGATCGATTCGCAGAAGATCGCCCGGGTATCCTCGTCGATCGCCGCCTTCAGCGCGTCCAGATCCTCGGTATCGACGAATTTCGCCGACCAGCCGAAGCGCTTGAGCGAGTTCGACAGCTGGGTGACCGTACCGCCATAGAGCCGGGTGGAGGCGACCACGTTGCGCCCCGGCCCCATCAGCGGGAACAGCGCCATGATCTGCGCCGCGTGACCGGAGGAGCAGCACACCGCGCCCTGGCCGCCTTCCAGCGTGGCGATGCGCTCCTGCAGCACCGAAACCGTGGGGTTGGTCAGCCGCGAATAGATGAACCCGACTTCCTGCAGGTTGAACAGCGCGGCCGCGTGATCGGCATCGCGGAACACGTAAGCGGTGGTCTGGTAGATCGGCGTCTGCCGCGCGCCGGTGGCCGGGTCAGGCCGGGCGCCGGCATGAATCTGCAGCGTGTCGAAGCCGTAGCTGGGTTCCTTGGCGGTCATCTGTTTCTCCTCGTTCGGTTCGGGTCGCGTTGCGCGCCGGAAGACGCCAGACGCATTCGCCACTGTTGACGCGGCCCCGTCAAGCCGGTTGACATCCGCCGGCCGCCGCCCACATGGTCCCGCGCCGGGCCGGCAGGGGCCCCGATCAAGGAGCAGGCATGACCGTCGTCGTCGTCGAATCCCCGGCCAAGGCCAAGACGATCAACAGCTATCTGGGCGGCGACTACACCGTGCTCGCCTCCTATGGCCATGTGCGGGATCTGGTGGAAAAGGACGGCTCGGTCGACCCCGAGAACGGCTTCGAGATGAAGTGGGAGGTGAACCCGGCCTCGCAGAAGCATCTGCGCGCGATCGCCG
>RFIR01000371.1 GCA_003695135.1 Alphaproteobacteria bacterium
CGAGACGCCGGGCATGGCCGCGACCGGTTCCTCGACATTCTCGCCATCGCGCACGAAGACCGGCCAGATCAGATCGTCGGCCGAAAGCCGGGTTTCGGCGACCAGCCGGCGGATCCAGTCGCGCTGACGCAGCCTTCTGGGCCGGTTCTGCGGAAAAGCCGCGTGCAGTGCGCCCTTCATGATGGTACTCCTTGCAGGTTCGGAACCGAATGCCATGCCGGGGGCGCCCCGGCAAGTCCCGGGGCCGGAAAGGTGTATGGGAGAAAGGCGTATGGCGGCGCGTGCGGCGGGCGGCTCGCTCTTCGATCTGTTCGAGACGGCGACCTTCGACAATGTGTGGTACTGGATCATCACCGTCATCGCGTGGTCGATGACCTGCCACTGGACGCTGGGCGTGCCCTATGACGTGATCGTGCAGGCCGATCAGCGCGGCGGCGAGGCCGCCAGCCATGTCGATGCGGTGGGTGCGGCCGGCATCGCCCGCATCACCGCGGCGGTGCGTTCGGCCGGCCTGTTCATCGCCGCGCTGGCCGGCTTCATCGGCGCCAGCCTCGTGACCATCGGCTTCTGGTCGGGGGTGGAGATCGCCCAGGGGGCGGCGGTGCTGATCCTGCCGCTGATGCTGGTGGCGGCGCTGAACGTGCGCCTCGCCTTCCGGCTGGAGCGGATGCAGGCGCGGGGCGCCACGCTGCGCCGCGCCCTGAACCGGCGGCGGTTCTGGAACCAGGTGATCGGTCTTGCCTCGATCGTGGTTGCAGCCGGGGTCGGGGCGCTCCACATCGTCTCGCGCGATCTGGCCGCAATACCCTGAACGGGGATTCGATGATGCAAGGCAGAAAGGCAGGGCGGGCGACGCCGCTCGCCGCGGGGCGGGTCCTTGTCGGCGGCGTGCCGGAGGGGTTCGACGCCCAGTATCTGGCCGAACTCGCCCGGCGCGCCGGCGGACCGGTGATCCATGTCGCGCGCGACGATGCAAGGCTTGCCGCGCTGGCCGAGGCGCTGGGCATCCTCGCCCCCGACCTGCCGGTGCTGCGCCTGCCCGCATGGGACTGCCTGCCCTATGACCGCATCTCGCCCAATGCCGAGATCGCCGCCGCGCGCATGGCCACGCTGGCCGCGCTCGCCGACGGGTTCGACCGCACCGCGATCCTGCTGACCACGCTCAACGCCGCTACCCAGCGTCTGCCGGCGCGCGCGGTGGTGGCTGCCGCAAGCTTCGCCGCGCGGGTGGGCACGCGGGTCGATCTCGATACGCTCATCGCCTATCTCGGCCGCATGGGCTTCAACCGCTCCGCCACGGTGACCGAGCCGGGCGATTACGCGGTCCGGGGCGGCATCATCGACATCTTCCCGCCCGGCACCGACAACCCGGTGCGGCTCGATTTCTTCGGCGACGTGCTGGACGGCGCGCGCCGGTTCGACGCCGAAACCCAGCGCACGGTCGAACGCATCGAGCGGGTCGAACTCGCCCCGGTCTCGGAGGTGATTCTCGACGAGGCGGCGGTGCTGCGCTTCCGCCAGAGCTATCGCGAGACCTTCGGCGCGGCCGGGCTCGACGATCCGCTCTACGAGGCGGTGAGCGCGGGGCGCAAGCATCAGGGTTTCGAGCACTGGCTGCCCTTTTTCCACGAGCGGCTGGAGACGCTGTTCGACTATCTGCCCGGCGCGCCGGTCAGCCTCGACGACCGCATCGAGGCGGTGCGCGCGGCCCGCGCCGAGACGGTGCGCGACCACTACGAGAACCGTCTCGCGGCGCTTGAAGCCCGTCCCATGCGCGGCACCGTCTACAAGCCCTGCCCGCCGGCGCTGCTCTATCTGGACGAGGCGGACTGGACCGCGGCGCTTGAGGGCCGCCCGGTGCGCCAGCTTTCGCCGCTGCCCCAGCCGCCCGGCCCCGGCGTGATCGATGCCGGCGGGCGGGTGGGGCGCAACTTCGCCCCCGAGCGCCAGTCGCAGGAGGCGGTGCTGTTCGATGCCGTCGCGGCCCATGTCGCCGAGCGGCTGAAGACCGGCGCGGTGGTGCTCGCGGCCTATTCGGAGGGCGCGCGCGAAAGGCTCGGCCACATCCTTGCCGATCACGGGGTGACGGGCGCCGAGCCGGTGAGCCGCTGGACCGGGATCGGCGAGCGTGGGCTCTACCTCATCGTCTGGGGGCTGGAGGCGGGCTTCGAGCGGCCGGGCCTGACGGTGATCTCCGAGCAGGACATCCTCGGCGACCGGCTGATCCGCGCGCCGCGGCGGCGCAGGCGGGCCGACAACTTCCTGACCGAGGCCACCAGCCTCGCCCAGGGCGATCTGGTGGTGCATGTCGATCACGGGGTCGGCCGCTATCAGGGGCTGATGACCATCGAGGCGATGGGCGCACCGCATGAATGCCTCGCCCTGGAATACGCCAATGGCGACAAGCTCTACCTGCCGGTGGAGAATATCGAGCTTCTGAGCCGCTACGGGCATGAGGAGGGGCTGCTCGACCGGCTGGGCGGCGGGGCGTGGCAGGCGCGCAAGGCGAAGCTCAAGCAGCGCATCCGCGACATGGCCGAGCGGCTGATCCGGGTCGCGGCCGAGCGCGCGCTGCGCCGGGGCGAGGTGCTGACCCCGCCCGAAGGCGGGTTGTGGGAGGAATTCTGCGCCCGCTTTCCCTATCAGGAAACCGAGGACCAGCTTGCGGCCATCGCCGATGTGCTGGACGATCTGGCATCGGGCCGGCCGATGGACCGGCTGGTCTGCGGCGATGTCGGCTTCGGCAAGACCGAGGTGGCCCTGCGCGCGGCCTTCGTCGCGGCGCTGTCGGGGCTGCAGGTGGCGGTGATCTGCCCGACCACGCTGCTGGCGCGCCAGCATTACGAGAGCTTCGTCGAACGCTTCCGCGGCCTGCCGGTGCGCATCGGGCGGCTGTCGCGCTTCGTCGGTGCGAAGGAGGCGGCGCAGACGCGCGAGGAACTGGCGCGCGGCACGCTCGACATCGTCGTCGGCACCCATGCGGTGCTGTCCAGACAGCTGCGCTTTGCCCGGCTGGGGCTTCTGGTCATCGACGAGGAACAGCGCTTCGGCGTCGCGCACAAGGAACGGCTGAAGCAGCTGAAATCGGATGTGCATGTGCTGACCATGACCGCCACGCCGATCCCGCGCACGCTGCAGATGGCGCTGTCGGGGGTGCGCGAGCTGTCGCTGATCGCCACCCCGCCGATCGACCGGCTGGCGGTGCGCACCTATGTCTCGCCCTTCGATCCCGTCACCATTCGCGAGGCGCTGTTGCGCGAGCGCTATCGCGGCGGGCAGGCCTTCTATGTCGTCCCGCGCATCGCCGACATCGACGAGGCCGAGGCGTTCCTGCGCGAGGAGGTGCCCGAGGTCAGCTTCGTCGTCGCCCATGGCCAGCTGCCGGCCGGCGAGCTCGACCGGCGCATGAATGCCTTCTATGACGGCAAGTATGACGTGCTGCTGGCCACGACCATCATCGAATCGGGGCTCGACATTCCCGCCGCCAACACGCTGATCGTCACCCGCGCGGACCTATTCGGCCTCGCCCAGCTCTACCAGATCCGCGGCCGGGTCGGGCGCTCCAAGGTCCGCGCCTATGCCTATTTCACCACCGAGCCGCGCAAGGCGCTGACCCCGGCGGCCGAGAAGCGGCTGCACGTGCTGGGCGCGCTCGATTCGCTGGGCGCGGGCTTCAGCCTCGCCAGCCACGATCTCGACATTCGCGGCGCGGGCAATCTGCTGGGCGAGGAACAGTCGGGCCAGATCCGCGAGGTCGGATACGAACTCTACCAGGACATGCTGGAAGAGGCGATCGCCCGGCTGAAATCGGGCGCGGGCGAGGGGCTGCCGGAGGCCGAGGGCACCTGGTCGCCACAGATCAACCTCGGCGTGCCGGTGCTGATCCCGGAGGACTACGTGCCCGATCTCGATGTGCGGCTGGGCCTCTATCGCCGGCTGTCGGGGCTGGGCCGCAAGGTCGAGCTGGAAGGCTTTGCCGCCGAGCTGATCGACCGCTTCGGGCCGGTACCGGCCGAGGTGGAGACGCTGATGCGGGTGCTGCGCATCAAGTGGATGTGCCGCCGCGCCGGCATCGCCCGTTTCGATGGCGGGCCGAAGGGGGCGACCATCCAGTTCCGCGGCGACAAATACGCCAATCCCGCCGGGCTGGTGGATTTCATCAGGGCCGAAGCCGGCGCGGCGCGCATCCGCGACAACAGGCTGGTGCTGCAGCGTGACTGGGCGCGGCCCGCAACACGGGTGGCGGACGCGTTCAGGATTGCCCGCGCCCTGGCCACCCGCGCCGAGGCGGCCTGAGAGTGCGGCTCAGAACGCCACGATGATCGTGGTCAGCAGCGCGAGAATGCCGAATTCGTACTCCAGCAGCCGCCAGTGGGTCAGGCGCAGGTCATAGGCGAGTGCCTTGCGCAGTTCGGGATCGGTGGCCGACAGCACCCGCAGTTCATTGTCCCTGATCTGGAACCGCACCGGCACGGTCAGGATCAGGAACAGCCCGACCGCGAGGGTGAAGAAGGAGAGGGTCCCGCGCTCCGCGCCGGTCTGGGCCAGGCCGAACAGCCCCGCCACCGCCAGCACCACGCCCAGCAGCATCAGCAGCGAAAACAGCATGGTCCGGCGATCGGCGCGCTCGAGCCTCCCCCGGGCCTCCTCGGGCGAGGGCAGGAATTTCGGGCAATCCGGGCCGAACCGGCAATTGGCGATCGGGCAGATCGTCTTCTTGTAGAAGGACATGCCGGCCCACAGTGCCAGAATGCCGACGACGATCCATGACGACCAGTCGCTGCCGACCTTGACGAGGATGTCCAGAAACCCGTGCATGCGGCGTCCCCTTTCCTCCAGCTTGCTGCGATGCGTCCGCCCTTATGTAGGCACCGCGGCCAGTTCCCCAATGATGCGCTGCCACACGGTGCTTTCCTGTGCCCCGGAGACCATGTAACGGCCGTCGAGGATGAAGGTGGGCACACCGCGGATCCCCATCTCGCGCGCCATGGCATCCTCGCCGCGCACCTCCTCGATATCCGCGTCGCTGTCGAGCAGCCGGGCGACCAGATCGCGGTCCATGCCGGCCGCCTCGGCGATCTCGCACAGAACCCCGTGGTCGGAGATGTCCTGGCCGCGGGCGAAATAGCGCAGGAACATCTCGTCGATCACCGCCCCCTGCTGCCGGCCGCTGCGCGCCCAGCGGATCAGCCGGTGCGCGTCGATGGTATTGGGGGTGCGCGCGATCGCCTCGAAATCGACCTCCAGCCCCGCCTCGGCCGCGGTCCGCGCGATATGGGTGTAGAATTCCGCCGCCTGCGCCTTGCCGAACTTCGCCTCCAGATAGCTCCTCCGATCCATGCCCTCGGGCGGCATGTCGGGGTTGAGCTGGAACGGGCGCCAGTGAATCTCGAATGGCGGCTCGGGCACCTCGGCCAGCGCCTGGTCGAGCCGGGTCTTGCCGATATAGCACCACGGGCAGATCGGGTCGGAAACGATGTCGAGCGTGATCATGGGGCG
>RFIR01000372.1 GCA_003695135.1 Alphaproteobacteria bacterium
CCCGCCTCCGTCCACCGGAGCGCCACATTTCCCCGGCAGGCTGGCGCCCATGCGTATGGTGATTCTGCTTGTCGCGGGCCTGCTGGCCCTTCCGGCCGCAGCGGCCGAACCCGACGGATCGCTGACCCGGCTGCTGACGCTGGCCGAGGCCCGGCCCTGGGCGGCGGTCGGCCGCGTCAATGTCGCCGGTGTGGGATTCTGCACCGGAACCCTGATCGCGCCCGACAAGGTGCTGACCGCCGCGCATTGCCTGATCCATCCTCGCACCGGCAAGCCGGTCGCTCCGGACCGGATCCATTTCCTGGCCGGATTTCGCAAGGGAAGCTTCCTGGCCCATCGCACGGTGCGCCGCTATGCGATCCACCATGACTACGATCCGCATTCGGGCCGGCCGGACGCGCTGGTCCGTGCCGATGTCGCGGTGCTGGAGCTCGATTCGGCCGTGGGCGTGAATGCGGCCCGGCCCTTCGAGCGGGCGCGCCGGCCGCGCACCGGCGATCCGGTGACGCTGATCTCCTATGCGCGGGAGCGTTCGCAGGTCCCCTCGATTCAGGAGCCGTGCCATGTGCTCGCCCGGCGCGGGCGGATTCTCGTCCTGTCCTGCGAGGTCAATTTCGGCTCGTCCGGCGCCCCGGTCTTCGTGCGTGACGCCGCCCGGCCCAAGGTGGCGGCTCTGATCTCGGCCATGACCACCTGGCACGGCCGCAAGGTGGCCATCAGCATCGATCTCAGCCCGGTGCTGGACGAGGTGCTGCAGGCCATCGCCACCTCCGACCCGCGCTTCCAGACCGTCTCGGCCGAAACCGGCCGGCTTTCGCTGCGCGAGCGGCTGGGGCGGCAGGAGGCGACATCGCTGCGCAAGGTCTCGCGCCCGCCGGCCTCGCCCTGACTGCACTGCCCTGACAGCCCGACCCCGACAGCCGCCTGCAGACCCGCCGCGCGACGCCGGGTGCTCAGCCCCGGACCAGCCGGATCGGCTTGCGTTCGAAGACCCGCAGAACGCCGGCCAGATCCGGCCCGCGCCGCAGCACCCGTCCGTCCAGGGCCACCACGCTGTACATGCCCTGCCGCGCCTGCGCGCCGGGCCGCTTCTCGATGCGGTATAGCGGTATCTCGGTCGCGCTGCGGAACACGCAGAACACAGCCGCATCGCGCAGATGCGAGATGCCGTAATCCTTCCACTCGCCGGCCGCGACCATGCGGCCATAGACCTGCAGGATCTGGTTGAGTTCGCTGCGATGGAAGGTAACACGCTCCCGGACATTCCGATCCGGCTTGCCCGCGCTGCGCGACATCATGTTCATCGCTAGAGATTGATATGCCTGCGCTCCAGTTTCAAGGGGCAACTCCGCCGCCGCGTTCATGAACCGTTAACACTTCACCGTCTCGCCACAATTCGGTCCCGTCTGCGCCGTGAATCGGGATCAAAAGGTTAACTGCAACCGCAAGGTTGACCTGGTGGCGCGGTAATCAGCCCCCACCCCGATCCGTGGCGCCAGGAGTTTCGCGTAAGTAGGGCCACCCGGTTTCGGCCGGGTGGCCTTCCTTTCGCCGTCCCCTCCGGTTATCCATCGCCGTCGCGGGCCGAACCTCGCCGGTCCCGCCAGCGCAGGGGGACTGGGCATGCTGATGCGCGACTTTCATCTGCCGGGACGCTCGCCGGTCATCTCGGTGAACGGGATGTGCGCCACCTCGCATCCGCTGGCGGCGAAATGCGCCGTCTCGATGCTGGAGGAGGGCGGCAATGCGGTCGATGCCGCCGTTGCCGCCGCGCTGCTTCTGGGGATCTGCGAGCCGCAGATGACCGGGCTTGGCGGCGACATGTTCGCGCTGGTCCAGCCCGGCCCGGGGCGAAAGGTGATCGGGCTCAACGCCTC
This sequence comes from Alphaproteobacteria bacterium, assembly GCA_003695135.1. GTDB lineage: Bacteria > Pseudomonadota > Alphaproteobacteria > Rhodobacterales > Rhodobacteraceae > J013. The sequence continues at coordinate 1,878 of RFIR01000372.1, forward strand.
CGGCCGCGCCCCGGCGGCGCTGGACGCGGTGCGGCTGCGCGCCGACGGGCTGACCCGGATGCCCGAAAAGGGGGCGATCCCGGTGACGATCCCCGGCGCCGTGGACGGGTTCTGCCGGCTTCTGGAGGATCACGGAAGGCTGGGCCGCGAGGCGGTGCTGGCGCCGGCGATCCGCTATGCCGAGGAAGGCGTGCCGGTGGCGCCGCGGGTGGCGCATGACTGGGCGCTGGCTGCACCCGACCTGCTGGCCGAGGCACGCGAGTTCTATCTGGTCGACGATGCCGCCCCGCAGGCGGGCGATTTGTTCCGCGCGCCGGGGCAGGCCGAGGTGCTGCGCCGCATCGCCGCCGAGGGCCGGGCGGGTTTCTACGAAGGCGAGGTGGCGGCCGACATGCTGGCCGGGCTCAGGGCGCATGGCGGCATTCACACCGAGGCGGATTTCGCCGCCACCGCCTGCGACTATGTCGAACCGATCCGCGGCCCCTATCGCGGCTACGATCTGGTGGAAATTCCACCGAACGGGCAGGGGGCGACCGCGCTGCTGATGGCGGCGATCCTGGAACGCTTCGACCTCTCCTCGCACGACCCGCTGGGCGCCCAGCGCATCCATCTGGAAGCCGAGGCGGCCAAGCTTGCCTATGACGCCCGCAACCGCCTGATCGGCGATCCTGCCACCGCACCCGATGCCGCCGCGCGCATGCGCGATCCGGCGCTGGCCGAGGCGCTGGCCGGGCTGATCGACCCCGACCGCGCCATGGCCGATCCGGCGCCGCTGACCGAGGCGGTGCATCGCGACACCATCTATCTGACCGTGGTCGATCGCGACCGCATGGCGGTGTCGCTGATCTACTCGATCTTCCACAGCTTCGGCTCGGGCCTGGCCTCGCCGCGATTCGGCATCAACTTCCACAACCGCGGTGCCGGCTTCAACCTGATCCCCGGCCATCCCAACGAGGCCGCCGGCGGCAAGCGCCCGATGCACACCATCATCCCCGCGATGTTGATGCAGGGCGACACGCTGTGCATGCCCTTCGGGGTGATGGGGGCCGAGTACCAGCCGGCGGGACATTTCCGGGTGATGTCGAACATCCGCGATTTCGGCATGCATCCCCAGCAGGCGATCGATGCGCCGCGCAGCTTTCCCCAGGTCGGCAGGCTCGATCTCGAACGCGGCTATGCCGCCGATGTGCGCGCCGCGCTCAGCGCCAAGGGCCACCAGGTCACCACCCCGGCCAATCCGTTGGGCGGGGCGCAGGCGATCTGGCTCGATGCCACGCGCGGCGTGCTGATCGGCGCCTCGGACCCGCGCAAGGATGGCTGCGCGCTGGGGTATTGATCCCAACCGCCCCGATCACCGACCGTGGCCCGGCTTCGTGCCGTGAGCGAGGTGATGGCGTCGGGGCCGTTGGCGCGGACGATCCGCACGGCCCTTGCAGGTGATCGCCCGGCAGCCGTCGAGGCGTGTTCCCTCGTGTGATCAACCGGCAGGCGCCGGGGGCGGTCTGCCGGCGGGAGGGCGAATGCGCCGTACCGCCGACCGAAAGTCCTCGCGCATATGGAATGATCGGAAGAAGCCCCAGTAAAATTCCTGCGTTACGGGGCATCCCGGGCAAGACGCGCGTTCTGCCAGGCTGCGCTGCGCGTCCGTAAAGTCATTGGAAGAGACCCCTGTGAAACCCGGATGTAGACAGGCATCCTGAATGTGCCAGGTTTCAGATCAATAAGATCTGTGCGCGCGCTAAATAATTAGAAAATAATTCCCCAATCAATATTTATCAATCAACAGTGAAAATAAGAAAATCGCATGTGGCGCCGCATTTCGCGGCGCCCAGGCGAAGCGACAGGGTCTGGCCAGTGGAGTTTCGCAGGGCTCTCTGGAAGAGA
>RFIR01000373.1 GCA_003695135.1 Alphaproteobacteria bacterium
CCCCCGCACCCCCCGGAGTATTTCGGCCAAGAAGAAGCAGGCAGGCCGACAGGCACCATCGGTCGGCCGGGAGGTAGCAGGCGATGCCCAAGGGCTACATCATCGCGCGCATCGACGTCACCGATGCCGAGGAATACGGGCGCTACACGGCGCGCACGCCCGCACTGGTGGCGGCGGCCGGCGGGCGGTTCCTGACCCGCGGCGGCCGGCACGAGGCGCTGGAGGGCGAGGGGCGTTCGCGCAACGTGATCATCGAGTTTCCCGATTACGAAACCGCGCGCGCCTTCTATGACAGCCCCGATTATCGCGCGATCCTGCCGCATGCGCTGAAGGGATCGACCCGCGATCTGGTGGTGGTCGAAGGGGTCTGAGGCTGGAATCGGGAGGCAGGGGCGAGGCGATGCTCGAGACAGGCGAAGTCAGGGAGGGCCGGCCGCTGCTGCTGGCGGTGCTGATCGACGCCGACAATGTCTCGGCCAGCAATGCCGAGGCCATCCTGCGCGAGATCACATCCTATGGCGAGCCCGCCCTGAGGCGGGTCTATGGCGACTGGTCCAGCCCCCAGCTGAAGGGCTGGGTCGAGAAGGCGCAGGAGCTGGGGCTGGTCCAGCACCAGCAGACCGCCAACACCAGGGGCAAGAATGCCTCCGACATCGGACTTGTCATCGACGCGATGGACATCCTGCATTCGGGGCGCTTCGACGGCTTCGTGCTGGTCTCGTCGGACAGCGATTTCACCCGGCTGGCAATCCGCATCCGCGAACAGGGCCTGACCGTGATCGGCATCGGCGAGGAAAAGACGCCGCGGTCGCTGAAAAATGTCTGCAACCGCTTCGTGACCATCGAGAACATTCTGGAAAAGCCCGGACCGGCCGAGGACGGCAAGCCCGGCGCCCCCTCCGGCAAAAAACGGCCGCTGTCGGAGGCGATCCCGCTGATCATCGCCGCGATGGACCGGATCGATCCGGAAGGCGAATGGTATCCGCTGGGCCAGATCGGCAACCAGCTGCTCGCCGAGATCCCCGATTTCGATCCGCGCAGCTATGGCAAGACCAAGCTTTCGGATCTGGTCCGCGAAACCCGGCGCTTCGAGATCCGCCGCGGTCCGGGCAACCACCTGCAGATCCGCCGCCGCGACTGACCGGGCGGCATCGTGATGGGCAGACCGGCCCTCCTTGCGGGCAATCGGCTTTGAGCGTGCAAATCGGGGAGATGACCTTGAAAGTTCTTCTCGCACCATGTGTTGCGCTGACGCTTCTGCTCACCGCGGCTGCCGCGTCGGCCGAGATCACCATCGCCCATGTCTATGGCAAGACCGGCCCCTATGCGGCCTATGCCAAGCAGAGCCATGACGGGCTGATGCTGGGGCTGGAATACGCCACCGACGGCACCATGGAGATCAATGGCGAGCCGATCGTGGTGATCGAGAAGGATACCGGGTTGCGTCCCGCCGCGGCGCGGGATCTTCTGCGCGAGGCGTTCGGGGAAGAGGGCGTCGATCTGGCGGTGGGCGGGATCACCTCGGAAGAGGCGCTCGCCATGCTGCCGGTGGCGCAGGAATTCGCCCGCATCCTGATCGTGGAACCGGCGCAGGCCGATGCCATCACCGGCGAGCACTGGAACCGCCATGTCTTCCGCACCGCGCCCTCGACCGGCCTCGAGGCGGTGGCCAATGCCCGCGCCCTGGGCGGCCCGGATGTTGCCATCGCCACCCTTGCCCCCGAATATCCCTTTGCCCGCGACTGGATGCGCGCCTTCCGCACCGCGCTGCCGGCCACCGGCGCGCGGCTGGTGCATGAGGAATACGCCACCCCCGGCACCCGCGATTTCACCGCCGCCGCCAGGCGGCTTTTCGCCGCGCTCGATGCGGCGGGCGGGCGCAAGCGGTTGTTCATCCTGTGGGCCGGCGGCGGTCATCCGCTGGAGGCGCTTCTGGCCATGAAGCCCGAGACGCATGGCATTGAGCTCGCGGGCGCCGGTGGCGTGCTGGCAGCGCTGGTGCCCTACAAGGCGGCACCGGGGCTGGAGGGGGCGATCTCCTATTACTACCAGCTTCCCGACAATGAGGTGAACGACTGGCTGCTGCGCGAGCATCTCGCCCGCTTCGAGGCCCCTCCGGATGTCAACGCCGCCGGCGGCATGGCGGCGGGCATCGCCATCGTCGAGGCGATCCGGCGGGCCGAAACCACCGAGACCGAGGCGCTGATCGCGGCGATGGAGGGGCTGGAATGGTTCGGCCCCAAGGGGCTGATGCGCTTCCGCCCCGGGGATCACCAGGCGCTGCAGGCGATGTATCATTTCCGCATCCGGACCGATCCGCGCCTGGCCTGGGGCGTGCCCGAGCTGGTGCGCGAATTGGCGATCGGGGAGCTCGATCTCCCTTTGCGCAGCCACTAACCGGCCCTAAAGATGCGCCAATTAAGGTGTACCTCGCCCGAGCCGATGCCTGCGGGCATTTTCGTGCTGGCATTCGGGCCGGGGCTGTCGGTAGAAGTATCCGGTCCGAACGCGGCGGCAACGGGGACTTGCGGCGTGACGCGAAAATTCGACGAATGCGAAGGGCGGCGATGAGCCGTGCCCGCGAAAGACTGGCCCGGATGCGGGCCCAGCTCTATCAGCTCGCCGGTCTGCGCGAGGGCGGCTTCTTCATCCAGTACGACTACAGCGCCTCGGTTCCCGAGACCGTGGGCGTCTATCCCGAGATCGAGCGCCTCTTTGCCGGCAGCGCCGGTTCGATCTCGGAGCTTGCCGACCGCATCCTGAGCCTGCGGTCGGATATCGAGGCCGCCCGCTGCGAGGGCGCGCTGAGGATGGACTCGATGATGTTCCCGCGGCTCGACGCCATGGCCGCCTATGCCATGCTGCGCACGCACCGGCCAAGGCGGGTGTTGGAAATCGGCTCGGGCCATTCCACCGCCGTGCTGGCGCGGGCACTGGCCGAAAACGGGGCGGGAGAGCTGACCTGTATCGATCCCTCGCCGAACAAGCCCATCGACCACCTCAAGGTCAACCTGCTGCAGCGCCTGCTGCAGGAGGACGACGCCGAGCGGGTCGAGACGTTCGAGGCGGGCGACGTGCTGTTCATCGATTCCAGCCACATCATGCTGCAGGGCACCGATGTCGACATCCAGTTCAACCGCATGTTTCCGCGGCTGAAACCCGGTGTGCTTGTGCAACTGCATGACGTGTTCCTGCCCGACGGCTATCCGCCGAAATGGCGCAACCGCTGGTATTCGGAG
>RFIR01000374.1 GCA_003695135.1 Alphaproteobacteria bacterium
ACGAGGCGTTCCGGGCGCTGATGAAGCTGAAATGGCAGCCCGCCATCCGCACCGTGCCGGCCTATTACGACGCGCCGGCCTATATCGAGGCGCTGGCGCGCTCGGTCGAGACCACACTGGCCGGGCTGGAGCGGCGCCCGGACGCGCTGGTCGTCTCCTATCACGGCATGCCGAAACGCTATCTGGAGGCGGGCGATCCCTACCACTGCCAGTGCCGGAAGACGTCTCGGCTGTTGCGCGAAAGGCTGGGATGGGCGCCGGAGGAGGTCATCACCTGTTTCCAGTCGCGCTTCGGGCGCGAGGAATGGCTGCAGCCCTATACGGTGGAGGAGGTGGCCCGGCTGGCGCGCGCGGGCAAGAGGCGCATCGCCGTCATCGCGCCTGCATTTTCTGCCGATTGCCTCGAGACGCTGGAAGAAATCCGGGTCGAGATTCGCGCGGCGTACATGGAGGCGGGTGGTGAGGAGTTCACCTACATCCCCTGCCTCAACGACCAGCCCGACCATATCGAGATGATCGCCGGGATCGCCGAGCGCGAGCTGCAGGGCTGGTTGTAGTCTCCCGCTCCGGCACCGGGGCGCTCCCGCGCCTCGCGCGACCCTTTCGGGTCGCTCCGGCCCGGGCCCGGCCCGCGGCTGCGCCGCGGGTCCGGGGGCTGGTGTGCGCGGACGCGCCCGGCTGCCGGACGGTGGTGCCTGTTGCGGAGCAGGGAGAATCTGCCGGGAAGGGCTTGAGGCAGCCCTGCGGCTTCCTCAAGCCCGATTTCCAGCCTGTCGCACCTTCACCCGCCGTCAATGGCAAGCGGCTTCGCCGCGGCTGCGCCGCCATTGACAGCGTGTTCAGGCGCGGGCGGGTGGGAAGGAGCGGGTGATCGGGCTTTTCCGGTTCACAAATATCCATTGTCGACGACGGGGTCCGGGCACCGCGCTGCGACCTGGAGCATGTCGCATTCCATTCGAATCAGCCCTGACGCCGACACGAGGGCATGCGCCCGCCCGGGTGGGCGCGAATGCGCCCGCCATGGGGCGGGCGGGCGCATGCCCGGTTCGGCTCGCGCTCTCCGGGCGGGTGAACCCGAAGTGGCGCGACGTGCCCTATGTCCTCGGTTTGGCCCGCCTGGTCGGCGCGGCTTTGGCCGGGTCCTCGGGCCAAGGGTGCCTGGGATAGCGCCCGCGCATCTCCTTGCGCACATCGGCGTAGGATGTGGCCCAGAAGCCGGGCAGGTCGCGGGTGATCTGCACCGGCCGCCCGGCAGGCGAGAGCAGCTCGATCGCAAGCGGCGTGTCCTCGGGGCCGACCGTCGGGTGGCGGTCGAGCCCGAACATCTCCTGCAGCCGGACCGAGACCGTGGGCGTCTCGCCCGACCAGTCGATGGGCAGGCGGGTGCCGGTGGGGGCGCGGATCGCCTCCGGCGCCAGCCGGTCGAGCGTCTCGCGCGCCGGCCAGTCCAGCAGCCGCCCCAGCGCCGCCGCCAGGTCGATGCCCGAAAGATCCTCGATGCGCCGGAAGCCGGCAAGATCGGGCCCGAGCCAGTCATCGAGACGCGCCAGCAGCGCCGCATCAGACACATCCGGCATGCCGGGCCGGCCGGCGAGGCGGGCCATGCGCGCGCGCAGCCGCCGCGAGGCCGGCGTCCAGGGCAGGATCTCCAGCCCCAGATCGCGGATGCCCTCGGCCATGGCGGCGGCAAGCGCATCCTCCGGCGCATCGCGCCAGTGCCGGTCCTCCAGCACCAGCGCCCCCAGCATCAGCCGCCGGCGCGCGATCACCGCGCGTTCGCGGCGCGACCATTCGCAGAGATCGCAGCGCTCCAGCCGCGCGCCATGCAGCGCCCGGATCTCGGCCTCGCTGACCGGCAGGGCCAGCCGGATGCGCGCCTCGCGCCTGTCGCCGTCGAGATCGGCGGCCACGATCAGGCGCTGGCCGGCGAGCGCATCGTCTTCGGCCAGCACCGCCCCCTTGCCGCCCGAGAGCAGATAGCGCGGCGCCGCGCCCGGCCGCCGCAGCCCGATGCGGTCGGGATAGGCCAGTGACAAGAGCCCGCCCGCAGTGATCTCACCGGTCCCATCCATGCCGCCGAAACGGCGCTTGAGCCGCCTTGCCTCTTCGGCGATGCGATGGAGCGCGGCCCGTGCCGGTTCCGGCGCCGACTTCGGGTCGCGCAGCGCGTTCAGCCGGGCCGAAAGATCGGCCCCGGCGCCGCGCATCGGGTCACGGTCTTCCAGCAGTGCGACGATCTCGCAGGCCAGCCCGCCCGCGCCCAGCCGCCGCCCTTCCATGAGCATGTGGCCGAGCCGCGGATGCACCGGCAGGGTGGCGAGCGCCTTGCCATGGGCGGTGATCCGCCCCCCGGCATCGAGCGCGCCCAGCCCGCGCAGAAGCTCGCGCGCCGCCGCCAGCGCCGGTTCGGGCGGCGGGGTGAGGAAGGGCAGCTCATTCTCCCGCGCACCCCACAGCGCCAGTTCCAGAGCCAGCTGGGCCAGATCGGCCGCAGCGATCTCGGGCGGCGGATGCGCGGCCAGCCCGCCATGCTCGCCGCGGGTCCAGAGGCGATAGCAGACGCCCGGCGCCACGCGTCCGGCACGGCCGGCGCGCTGCTCGGCCTCGGCCCGGCTCACCCGCTCGGTGACCAGCCGGGACATCCCGCTGCCAGGATCGTGGCGCGACCGCCGGGCCAGCCCGGCATCGATCACCACGCGGATGTCGGGAATGGTCAGCGAGGTCTCGGCGATGGCGGTGGCAAGCACCAGCTTGCGGCCCGTCTCGACCGGCCTCAGCGCCGCGCGCTGCTCGGCGACCGACAGGGCGCCATAGAGCCTCTGCACCCGCACACCCTCCGGCAATGCACCGGAAAGCCGCTGCGCCACGCGCCTGATCTCCGCCTCTCCGGGCAGGAAGACGAGGATGCCGCCTTCGGTCTCTGCCAGCGCCTGCCGGACCAGCTCCGCCGTGGCCTCCTCCACGCGGCGCGCGCCGCGGGGCCGCTCGGCATGGCGGATCTCGACCGTAAAGTTGCGCCCCTCCGCCGTCAGCACCTCCGCGCCCATCAGCTCGGCCAGCGGCCCGGCATCGAGCGTCGCCGACATCGCCATGAGCATCAGATCGGGCCTGAGCGCCGCGCGCGCCTCCAACGCCAGCGCCAGCGCAAGATCCGCCTGCAGGGCGCGCTCATGAATCTCGTCGAATATCAGGCAGGCGATGCCGGAAAGCTCCGGATCGGACTGGATCATGCGCGTCAGCACGCCTTCGGTGACCACCTCGATGCGCGTGGCCTCGCCCACCCTGGTCTCGCCGCGCATGCGGTAGCCGACCACGCCGCCCGGGCGCTCACCAAAGGCCTCGGCCAGCCACTCGGCGGCGGCACGCGCGGCGACGCGGCGCGGCTCCAGCATCACGATGCGACCTCGCGCGATGGCGGGCAACAGCGCCAGCGGCACGCGGGTGGTCTTGCCGGCCCCGGGCGGGGCCTGCAGGACCAGAACGCCGGCCCCGGTCAGCCGCGCCACGATGCCGGGCAGCAGCGGGTCGATGGGCAGGGGTGGCCCCGGCAGGGGGAAGGCGTCGGTCACCGCAGGCGGGGCGGCGCGTCCGAGGGCGACCGCTTCGGCGCGGCAGGCGGCGGGGCGGGCTCGATCCCCACCCCCTGCCGGCGGAAGGCGGGCAGGACGGTCGCGCCGTCATCGAGATAGAGCACGTCGAAGAGACCAGCCCCGGTCAGCCGGTGCGCCTCAGCCAGCGCGGCGGCAAGCGCAGGCCGGGCGAGCTCCGCTACCCCGGTCAGCGCCAGCACGGTGGCGCTGTCGCCCTCGCGATAGTCGAGCCGGGCCAGCCATGCCTCGCCGAATCCGCCCGGTACCGCGTCGAGCCGGGCGGACAGCGCCTCGAGCAGCCCGGCCGCGATCTCGGGCGGGCCGACACGGGTCGCCTGCGCCAGAGCATCCTGTGGTGTCCCGGTCAGCTCCGCCGCGGCCCAGCCCAGCGCCTCGGGCGGCAGCAGGGCAGGGTGATCGGAAACCTGAAGGTTGAGCCCCAGCGCCAGATCCCGTCCGGCCAGCATCGCGATGAGCCGCCGGCCGGAGAGCGCGAGATAGGGGCTCGGCGCATCGACGAAACCGGCCAGACGTTCCTCGGTATCGAAGGCGAGCGCGATGCGCCCGGCTGCGGTCTCCAGAACCAGTGGCTCGGCGCGATCGCCCTCCGGCTCGGCCGCTAAAAGCAGATGGAGCTCGCTCGCGGCCAGCCGTTCCCAGAAGGCGCGGCGCGGCGCCTCGTCTTCCGGTGCGGCCTCGATGGCGGCCTGCAGCCGGTCAAGCGGGGTCGGTTCGGACAATTTTCCTCATCCAGTCAAGCACCAGCGCGTGCACCTTCTCCGCCTGCAGGTCGCGCAGCAGCATGTGCCAGCCAGTGGGCACGCGGACAAAATCCTTCGGCCCGGCGAAAAGCTCATGGGCGCGCCGCACCGGCGCCTCGGGCACCACCTCGTCATGCGCCCCCCACACGGTCAGGGTGGGCAGGGTGTTGGTTGGCGCGGCGGCCAGCGCGCGGTCCGACAGCCGCACCAGCCCGAGAAACTCGGCGCTGGAGGGGTTGCCGAAGCGCAGCGGATCACGCGCCAGCCGGCGCAACAGCTTGGGGTTGTCGGTGATGCGGATGCGCACGATGCCCTCGCCGGTCCAGCGCTTGTCCGGCGCGATCTGCGCCGCAGCCCAGGCGGTGAAGCGGTAGCGCATTGGCAGCGTGTCGCCGCCCCACACCGCCGGCGAGAGCAGGATCACGCCTGCCGCCTCGGCCAGCCGCCCCTCGCCCGCGGCGCTGAGCGTCACGCCGCCGCCCATGGAATGGCCGATGACGAAGAGCGGCAGGCCGGGATGACGCGCCTTCACCGCCCGCGCCACGGCGGCGACATCGGCGATCAGCGCCTCTGCCCCCGGCCATCGTCTTCGGTCGGGGTTGTGGCCGAAGCCGCGCTGGTCATAGGCATAGAGCTCGACCCCGCGCGCGGCCCAGAAGCGGCCGGCCTCCTCGAAGGTCGAAAGCGCGTGATCGCCGAAACCGTGCAGACCCAGGAGCACCGCCCAGGGCCGGCCCTTCGCGCGCCAGTGCCAGGCGGGCAGGGGACGCTCGGCCCCCGGCAGCTCCAGGCGCAGGGCGCGGGTTTCCCGCGCGGCCAGCTGCGACAGCCCGAGGGGCGCGGCGGGCGCGGTCTGCGGGCCGGGTGCGGGGCCGGCGCAGGCGGCGAGTATCAGGACAAGAGCCGCGAGACCTCGGCGCGCAGCCATGGCAGCACCTCCTCGGCAAACCAGGGGTTCTTCTTCAGCCAGCCCGTATTCCTCCAGGACGGATGGGGCAAGGGCAAGTGGCGCGGGGCGAGATCGCGCCAGTTGCGCACCGTCTCGGTGACGGGTGCGGCCCTGCCCAGATGCCAGCGCTGGGCATGGGCGCCGACCAGCAGCACCAGCTCCACCCGGTCCATCAGCGCCAGCGCCCGTGCCCGCCATGTCCGGGCGCAGATCGCCGGCGGCGGCAGGTCGGCGCCCCGCGCGTCATAGCCGGGGAAGCAGAAGCCCATCGGCAGGATGGCGATGCGGGCGCGGTCGTAGAAGACCGCGCGGTCCACCCCCATCCAGTCGCGCAGCCGGTCGCCGGAGGGATCGTCGAAGGGCAGCCCGCTTTCATGCACCCGCGCGCCCGGCGCCTGCCCGCAGATCAGGATACGCGCGGTGCCCGACAGGCGCGTGACCGGTCGCGGCGCGTGCGCGGTGGCGGTGGCGGCGAACCGCTCCGCACAGATGCGGCAGCCGGCGATCTCGCGTTCCAGCCCCGCGATCCCGCTCATGTCTGGGCCGGGGCGGGCAGGAGCGGCGAGAGCGGCGATTGCAGCCAGATCCAGGTGGCCAGAAGCGCCACCCCGTCGGCCAGCATCAGCGGGCTGATCGCGCTGCCGTCGAATGCCCACAGCGAGGTGACGCCGCGCCCGGGCAGCTCGGTTCCGACCACCAGCAGCGCCGCCCAGTTGGCGGCGATGTGAAAGCCGATTGCGGCCGAGAGCGAGCCGGTGCGGATCACCAGCAGGCAGGCGATGGCGCCGAAGCCGAAGGTGAGCAGCATGAAGGCCAGCGCCTGCGGCTCGTCGAAGCTCGGGTCGATATGCAGGAAGCCGAACAGGCCCGAGGTCAGGAGGATCAGCACCACCCGGCTGTGCGTGCGCCGCGCGATCTGCTGGACCAGATAGCCGCGGAACACCGCCTCCTCGCCAGAGGCCTGCAGCACCACCAGCCCGGCCATGAGCGGCAGCCAGGCGATCCAGTCGCTCAGC
>RFIR01000375.1 GCA_003695135.1 Alphaproteobacteria bacterium
CGCGCCGATCGCCCCGGCCACGCTGATCAGCACATGGGTCTTGGCCCGGATCGTCGCGGTATCCCCCGACCGCGTCGCCACCCGCAGCGCCGAGGCGATCTCGCGCAGATCGGATTCGACCTTTTCCAGCAGCTCCGCCATGGCCTCGCTGCCGATCGTCTGGGCCAGGCTGTCATAGATGGCCCGGTCGACCGGGCCGGCATCGGTATCGGAATCCACGGCCGGCTGCATCCGGCTGGCCGCGCCGGCAATGAATCCCAGCAGCTGGTTTCCGAAATCCTCGATGCCCAGCAGCGGCTTGGCGATCAGCCCGTCCGCACCCGCCGCGGCGATCTTGTTGCGGTGCTCATCCATCGCATAGGCGGTCAGCGCAACCACCGGCAACCGGGCGCGCGCATCCTCCAGCGACCGGACATAGCGGATCACGTCGAGCCCCGAGACGCGCGGCATCTCGATGTCGACGAGCAGGAGGTCGAAGGGATCGGAATCCAGCAGCTCCAGCGCCTCGGCCCCGTCCGATGCGATCATGACCCGTGCGTTCATCGTCTCGAGCATCTTCTGCGCGACGATCTGGTTGGTCACATTGTCCTCGGCCAGGAGCACGCGCATGCCGGCGAGATCGGGCATCTCGCCCGGGGTATCGGCACCGGCAGCGTCCTCGGGGCTGTCCAGGGCCTCGGCCCGCTTCCCGCCGGACGCGCCCGGCACCTCCAGCCGGATGCGGCAGCCGCCGTCGCTGCCATTGCGCGCCGAGATCGTTCCGCCCATCTCCTCGACCAGACTGCGCGCGATGAACAGACCCAGCCCGCTGCCCGGTTCCGCGCTCTGGCCGCCGCGGATGTAGGGATCGAACAGGCGATCCATCAGATCGGGCTGGATGCCGGGGCCGGTATCGTCGATCTCGAAGGCCGCCCCGTCCCCGTTCGGCAACGCCCGAAGCGTGATTTTCCCGGAATCGGTGAACTTGATCGCATTGCCGATGACGTTGTTGAAGATGCGGGTCAGGGCCAGCTTCTCGGCCATGATCGTGGCCGGAGCGAAGGCGTCGATATCGACCCCGATGGCAATGTCCTTGGCCGCGGCCCGCGGCGCCCAGACCAGTTCGATCTCGCGCAGGAACCCGGCGACATCGACCGTCTCCGCGGCCTTCCGGCTCAGCTCCTCACCGGTTCCAAGCAGGCCGGAAGCCGCGGCCAGAAGGTCGGAGAGCTGACGGGCCGACAGCCCGATGCGTTCGACATGCGCGCGGGTCTCATCGTCCAGCCGATCGCTGTCGATCAGCGCGACGCTGCCGGCGATGCCCGTGACCAGACCGCGCAGATCATGCAGCAGCATGTCGAGCGAGGCGCTGGACACGACACCGGTAGGCACAAGGCCTGCCTGGGAATCTAGCTTGCTCATAGGTGGTTCGTTGGCATTCCCGGACCTGATCGCACAATTTGCAGGCGAGTTCTAGCAAAAAACTCGCGTCATGTAACCGGTTGCCGTGCGAGCGTGCGGATCGGCCGGCCCGGAGCCCCGCCACGGCCGGCCGAGAGGCGGCCGGCGCCGGCTGGTTGCGGTGCAGGAAGAAATGCGCGCGCAGCACGATCGGTGCCACGCGCGCATGATTGCGGACGGGTTCGGCCGGTCAGGAAGCCAGGCGCAGCTCGCCGACGATGCCCATGAGCTGTTCGGAGTCCATCGGCAGCGAGATGACGGCATCGAACAGGCCGGGATCCCTGGGGTCGCCCAGGGCAAACAGCCGGCTGCCGGGGAACCGCTCCCTCAACTCGGCGACCCGGTCCCGCTCGTCATCGCCGCCGCCCTGCAGGATGACCGCATTCACCCGCGAGGTCATGTCGTCGGTGTGATAGACGGGATCGACCTTCTGCAGCGCTGCGCGGCAGATCATCTCGAGCGCGGCGGTCTGCAGTTCGAGCCGGATGCAGGGGCGCGGTGTGGTCACCGGCCTGGCGGGGACGCGCACCACCACCGAGATCCGGCCGTCGGTTTCGGCGCCCAGCCGAATGTCGCCGCCCATCTTCTCGATCATCAGCCGCGAGATCGCCGGCCCCAGAGCGTCGGAGGCGAACTGATCCTCGCCGCGTTCCGGCGCGCCGAGGATGAGCTCCGGCCGCCACACCGCGCCGTTCGCCCCGTAGTCGAAAGACAGCCGGGCAAGCAGATCGGTACCGTCATGGGCGATGTTGAGTTCCAGCGCCCGGGTCGCCGCGGTGCCGACGACATAGGCTGCCAGATGCGACAGCGCCTGGCGCAGCCGCCCCATGTCGCCGACCACCTCGTCGGGCAGATCGGGCTCGGCCGTGACCTGCAGCTTGATCCCCTCGCGGCGCGCCACCGGATCGAACAGGTCGCGCACGGCCCGGGCAAGCTCGGACGGGGCGAACGGCTTGGATTCAAGCTCCAGCTCGTCATCATGCAAGGCGCTGAAATCCAGCACGTCGGACAGGATCTCGATCATCTCGCGCCCCGACCGTTCGGCCTGCTCGACAAGCCGCAGCTGCGGCAGGGGCAATCCCGGCTGCTTGGCCAGCGCCAGCAGGCCCAGCAACCCGTTCATCGGCGTGCGCAACTCGTGGCTCATCATCGACAGGAAGCGCGACTTGGTCCGCGCTGCCCTCTCGGCTGCAACGGCCAGCTGCCGCTTGTCCTCGGCCATCTGGCGCAGGCGCCGGTTCTGCGATGCGAGCAGCACCATGCCGCCGGCGGCGATCACGATGGCCGAAACGGCCAGGATCAGGGTGAGATGGGCGCTGGAATTGACGTCGTTGCGGATGATCTCGCGCTCATGCTCCTCGCCGATCAGCACATCGGTGCTGAGGCCGCGCAGCGCATCGGCATGGGCGCTGAAGACGGCGATGAGATCGTTCGCGGTATCCCTGTCGCCCGGCTGCAGGTTGACGATGCGCGGCTCCAGTTCCTGCATCGAGGCAAACAGCCTTTTCACCCGCTGCTTTTCGGCGTCATAGCGCGAAAGCCTGCGTCCGGTATCGCCCTTGTCGAACAGGGTCACCCGGCTCCACAGCACGTCGAAACGGTTGTTGACAACGTCGGGCCCCACCCCGTCGGCACCCGAGCCGAAGGCGCCCAGCGCGGCGATGAATCGGGCGAGTTCGAATTCCAGCTGGGTGGCGGACCACAGGATGTTTTCCTGCGTCGATTTCTGCAGCGCCGCCATGTTGTTGCGGAAGGCGAGCGCGCCCAGCCCCGAGAGTGTGATCAGCAGAAGCAAGCCGCCGATTACGATGATCCTGGTCGTGCCGCGACCGAGTTTCATTTCAGAACGATCCTCGTCAGCAGCCAGATCAGGCGGTTGTTGATCAGCGGCGTGCGCAGCTCCGGATAATCGTTCATCGGATAGATCACCCAGATCGGCCCCTTGTCGCGCCGCGACAGGCGCCTGCCGTTCTGGGTCATCGCCAGGATGACCGGATACCTGTCGAAATCGTCCAGCGGGATGTCGACCGCATAGTCGTTCAGCGCGATCGCATGCGCGGTGGTCGCCTGGGCGCGGCCGATCAGGTTGATCACGTCACGCGCCAGTGGCCCGACAAATTCCGCCGTGCCATCGACGAAGTCGTTATCCGTCCTTATCGTCACCTGGGGCAGGTCGAGCAGCTGCTCCGCGCTCAGTTCCAGCTTGGAGTTGCCATTGGGAATGGCCGGGTTTTCCAGAACCAGGATCGTGTCGGCACGGACCGGCGCCGCCAGCAACAGCGCGCCGAGACCTGCCGTACCGATCAGGCCGAGCAGCTTTCCGGTCCATCCGGTCAGGGCGTCGAGCATTCGGGATTCTCCTCGAATCGACGGTGGTACCTGACCTGATACCAAGCAAGAAACGCGCCTGTCTGAGCGGGGCCTGAAGCGGCCTGATTTCGCAAAATGCAAACAGCTGCAGCAAGCTCCCGCAGATTGCAAAACATAATGGCAATCGTGGCTGGCAGAGGGCGTCGCCATGGCATGCCTGTTCCTCGCTTTCGTCGCAGCTATCGATTTTTGACAACCCGGGGTTGAACAATCCGTGAATCGGTCACGGCGCGCGCGCTCGCTGCCGCACGCAGGCGGCACGCGCGCGCCCCCACACCCGTCGCAACCGGGCGCGAGGGCGCGAAACGGGCGGTTCGGTCCCGCCGCTCAGCCCTGCAGAAGTCCGGCCGCGCCCAGCGCCTCGCGCAGCTCGTCGAGAATGGCCGGATCGTCAATGGTTGCAGGGATCTTGAACTCCCTGCCCTCGACGATCTTGACCATGGTCGAGCGCAGGATCTTGCCCGAACGGGTCTTTGGCAGCCGGTTGACCACCACCGCGTTGCGGAAGGCGGCCACCGGCCCGATCTTCTCGCGCACCAATGCCACGCACTCGTTAACGATGGCGTCATGCGGGCGGTTGCAGCCGGCATTGAGGCACAGGAAACCGAGCGGCAGCTGGCCCTTGAGCGAATCCGCCACCCCGATAACCGCGCATTCGGCCACGTCCGGGTGGCCGGCCAGCACCTCCTCCATCGCGCCGGTCGACAGCCTGTGCCCGGCGACGTTGATCACGTCATCGGTGCGGGCCATGATGTAGAGATAGCCGTCCTCGTCGACATAGCCGGCATCGCCGGTCTCGTAATAGCCGGGGAAGTGCTCC
>RFIR01000376.1 GCA_003695135.1 Alphaproteobacteria bacterium
ACCCTCATGCATTCCGGGCATCCGCATGAATCCATGTATTGCAGGGGTATTCCAGTCATTGCACCTGCGCGAGGATATTCGTCTGGCCGTATGGCGCACTCGGCTTGAGGTCGGCGGAACGCGCCTCGACGGCTGCCAGGCGATCACCTGCCAGGGCCGTGCGGATCGTTCTCGCCAACGACCCCGGCACCATCACCTCGCTTACGGCACGCAGCCGGGCAGCGGTCGGGGCGGCTGGTATCCGGATCCCGAAACGGCCCGTTGGGGAGCTGACACGATCCGGCGCGCGCAGGACCGGCTGATCGCCAGGCTTGCGAACCCGGTTTCGGGACAGGCCGCTACAGATAGCCCAGCGAGCGGAAGCTGGCATCGGATTCCTTGCCGATCACCACATGGTCGTGCAGCGTGATCCCCAGCGGCTCCACCGCGTCGCGGATGCGGTCGGTCATCTCGATATCGGCCTGGGACGGGGTGGGATCGCCCGAGGGGTGGTTGTGCACCAGGATCAGCGCCGAGGCGTTGAGATCGAGCGCGCGGCGCGCGACCTCGCGCGGATAGACCGGAACGTGATCGACCGTGCCCTTCGCCTGCTCCTCATCGGCGATCAGCACGTTGCGCCGGTCGAGGAACAGGATGCGGAACTGTTCGGTATCGCGATGGGCCATGCAGGTCTTGCAATACTGCATCAGCTCGGCCCAGGAGCTGATGGCGTTGCGACCCAGAACCCGCGCCTGGGCCATGCGATGGGCCGCCGCCTCGACGATCTTGAGCTCGCGCACCACCGCGTCGCCCACGCCCTGCACGGTGCACAGGCGCGAGGGCGGGGCGGCGATCACCCGGTTGAAATCGCCGAACTCGGCCAGCAGACGCTTGGCCAGCGGCTTGACGTCCTGACGCGGGATGGCGCGGAACAGCACGAGCTCGAGCAACTCGTAATCGGCCAGCGCCCGCGGGCCCGACTGCATCAGCCGCCCGCGCAGCCTTTCGCGATGGTTGAGATAATGCGGCGCCTCGGTCGCGGCGCCCTGCGCCTGCGGCACGGTCAGCGCCGGCGCCTCCAGCCCCGGCAGCGGAATGTCGGACAGGCCAAGCGTGAGTCGCTGGTGCTTCATGCCAGCGACACTGGATGCCGAAGGTTAACGCGACCTTAACCGGCCTCGCTTGCGAGCGGCGGCATGAACCGGTTTGCCGGCGACAGGGTAAAGATCTCGCAACCGGTCTCGGTCACCCCCACCGAATGCTCGAACTGGGCCGAGAGCGAGCGGTCGCGCGTCACCGCGGTCCAGCCATCGGCGAGCACCTTGGTGTCGGGCCGGCCGAGATTGACCATCGGCTCGACGGTGAAGAACATGCCAGGCTCCAGCCGCGCCCCGGTGCCGCGGCGGCCGTAATGCAGCACGTTGGGCGGGGCATGAAACACCCGGCCCAGCCCGTGGCCGCAGAAATCGCGCACGATCGAACAGCGGGCGCGTTCGGCATGTTCCTGGATCGCGGCGCCGATATCGCCGAAGGTCTTGCCCGGCCGGACCTGTTCGAGCCCCCTCATCAGCGCGTCATGGGTCACCCGGATCAGCCGCTCGGCCCGCCGGCTGGCCCTGCCGGCGATGTACATGCGGCTGGTATCGCCGAACCAGCCATCGAGGATCACGGTGACGTCGATATTGAGGATGTCGCCGTTCTTCAGCGCGCGCTCGCCCGGAATGCCGTGACAGACGACGTGGTTGATCGAGATGCAGCTCGATTTCGGATAGCCTTTGTAGCCGAGCGTCGCCGGCGTCGCGCCCGCCGCCGCCATCATCTCGTGGATGCGCTCGTCAAGCTCGCCGGTGGTCACGCCGGGCACGACATGGGGCCCGATCGCATCGAGGATCTCGGCGGCCAGCCGTCCGGCCGCGCGCATGCCGGCGAAATCCTCCGGCGGGTGGATCTCGATGCCGTCTCGGTTCAGTCTCGGGCGAGGCCCTTCCATAATCTCTCGCGCCATCGGGTCGGGGACCCCTATAATAGTGCTCAGATTGCGGGATTGCATCAGGCTGTCGCGCTCTAGCAGCGTTCGGCGGGGAGTGAAACCCGATACGGGCAGGGAGGTGGTGACGAATGGCCAATCCGACGGCAGGGATGCTGATCATCGGCGACGAGATACTTTCGGGCCGCACCCGCGATTCGAACGGCGCCTATCTGGCCCGCCGGCTGACCGAGACCGGGATTGACCTGCGCGAGATCCGGGTGGTGCCGGATGTGGAGGCCGAGATCGTCGCCGCGCTCGATGCGCTGCGCCACCGCTACGATCACGTCTTCACCTCCGGCGGCATCGGGCCGACCCATGACGACATCACCGCCGATGCGGTGGCCAAGGCCTTCGGGGTCGGCATCGACGTGCGCGAGGATGCGCGGGCGCTGCTGGCCAGCAACTACCGGAATCCCGAGATGGAGCTCAACGCCGCCCGGCTGCGCATGGCGCGGATCCCCGACGGGGCGAGGCTGATCGACAACCCGGTCTCGAAGGCGCCGGGCTTCACCATCGGCAACGTGCATGTGATGGCCGGGGTGCCGGCGGTGTTCGAGGCGATGGTCGAAAGCGTGCTGCCACAGCTGACCGGGGGCACGCCGCTCAAAAGCCTCAGCCTGCGCGTGTTCGTGCCGGAGGGTGAGGTCGCCGGCCCGCTGGCCGAGATCGCCGCCGGCGCGCCCGATGTCGCCATCGGATCCTATCCGTTCCAGCGCGACGGGCGCTTCGGCTGCTCCATCGTGCTGCGCAGCCCCGATCCCGACCGGCTGGAGGCGGTGGCCGAAAAGCTGCGCGCGGTGCTGAAGCGGCTCGGCGCCGGCGAGATTGCCGAATCCCGGTCGGGCTGAAACAGGTCGGGTTCCCCGGGAACCGTCTCCGGCTTCCGATGCAAGTGCGTGCGCCCTCCCGGGAACAGCCAACCGACCCGAACCCGATCCCGAAGCAAGGCCGGCAATCGGCACCGGCCCCGGTGAGCCCGCAGACGCGCCGCAGACCGATGGCATGGACATGCCGACCGCTGCATCCTCATCCGCTCTCCATTGGCCAGGGTTTCCGTGACCCCCGCACTCCGGCATGAATGCAAGCCACCGAAGCGGCCGGTTTCCGGTCATCGGGATCGCGCACGCGTAAAGTAATTAGAAAATAATTCCCCAATCAGTATTTAACAATCAACAGTGAAAATAATCACAACATGACCGGCGCCGCATTTCGTGGCGCCCGAGCGCAACGCCCGGGTCTGGCCGGCGGAGTTTTGCAGGGCTCTCTAGAAAATAATTTTAATCGAGACCCCTGCAAAACCCGGATGCATAAAGGCATCCTGAATGTGTCAGTTTTCAAACCAATCAAATCTGCGCGCGCATAAAATAATTAGAAAATAAATTTGCAATCAATATTTCACAATCAACAGTGAAAATAAGAAAATCGTATGTAGC
>RFIR01000377.1 GCA_003695135.1 Alphaproteobacteria bacterium
AATTTGCAATCAATATTTTACAATCAACAGTGAAAATAAGAAAATCATATGTAGCGCCGCATTTCGCGGCGCCCAGGCGAAGCGACAGGGTCTGGCCGGTGGAGTTTCGCAGGGCTCTCTTGAAGAGAGTCCTGCGAAACTCCGGCGCGACGCGGCATCCCAGGCAAGACGCGCTTTCTGTCAAGGTGTACTGCGCGCCCATAAAATAATTAGAAAATAATTCCCCAATCAATATTTACCAAATAGGTGAAATTCAGGGATAATCGCCGCCGGCGCCACAATTTCGTGGCGCCCGAGCGTAACGCCCGGGTCTGGCTGGCGAAGTTTCGCAGGGGTCTCATCCGGTTCCTTTCCGCGCGCCCGGTCATGATCGCCGCACGGTCTTGCGCGATCCGGGCATCCGTCTGCAGCCGGGTCCTGCGCGGGCCTTCTGTAATCGCCCGATCTTGCGCGATGGCAATCGGACCGGGTGGACCGATCGACGACGCATGCAAATCGGAGCGGGCGCTCGGGCGCAGACGCCCCTGAACGCGGCGCCTCCGGCGATCGGGATCGCGGATGCCCGGGCCCGTCCGTCCTATCCCCCGGCGAGCACCGCGAATTCGATGCGCCGGTTGAGCGCGCGGTTGCGCCGGGTGTCGTTCGGGGCGACGGGCCGCGTCTCGCCATAGCCGCGCGAGGATATCCGGTCCGGCGCGATCCCGGCACCGATCAGATAGCCGGCGACTGCCCTGGCGCGGGCTTCGGACAGGCGCTGATTGGAACGGTCGCTGCCGATCGAATCGGTATGGCCCTGCACCTCGATGCGAAACCCCGGGCAGCGCTGCACGATGTCGATCACCTCGCGCAACAGCGGCACGCTCTCGCTGTCGAGCCGGGCACTGCCCGGCGCGAAATAGATCGCGCCGGTGCGCGAGAGGATCTCGAACCGGCCGGCGCAGGCCTCGCGGGACAGGTTGCCCTCCGGCTCCAGCGCAGCGGATTTCGGCGTGGCCGGCGCGGCCGGCGCGGGCTCCGTCCTTTCCGCCGCGGCAACCGTTTCGTTGGCCGCCGGTCCGTCGCGGCGGAAGATGAAGTCGAACGAGACCGAGCCCGCCGGGGTGATCGTCACCTTGGCGGCGTCCTGCAGCTTGTTGATGCCTTCGGTCAGGTTGAAATCGGCGGCCTTGATCGGAATCGGCCCGCTGGAGGCGACCGAGACCAGCCCGTCGGTGATGAAGGTGACCACGACATCGGCCTGAAGCGTCTTCTGCACCCCGTGCAGGTCGAGCGTGTAGTCCAGCTTCATCGGCATGCGCCGGATCTGGGGCAGCTCGCGCAGTCCCAGCGCATCCGGGTCGAGCTGCAGCGTCACGGTGGCCAGCGGATAGCGGAAGGTCTCGAAGAAGAGGAAGCGCATGCGCACGTTGCGCAGATCGATGCCGGTATCGACCGATTCCAGCGCGATCTCGACCCGCGCCGCGCCATTGGGCTCTATGCGTCCGGAAAAGGTGGCGAAGGAACTGGTCTCGATCACGGAGACATTCTTGACCGACTGGAACTTCAGGCTCGATGCCTCGGGAACCAGCGTCCAGCCCGGCGCGAAGAACCCGCCCTGGGCGAATGCGGGCGCGGACAGCCAGGCGAGGAGGCCCAGCAGGAACGCGGCGGCGGTCAGGCAGGGCGATGAACGTGATCTCTCGGGCATGGGATACCTCCGCTGAGTGCAGATCAGGGCCGAAGCGGCTCTCGGTCGCGTTTCTGTGTCAAGGCGCACGGATCGATGCGATGACCGGATTGCGTTTATGCTTTCGACACTACCACATGATGTTAAGATGGCCACGTTAGGAATCTGTTATGGCTGGCGTTCGATACCGGGCGCGGGGGCGGGGCCCGCCAGCGGCCCGAAGCTTGCGGAAGGAACGCGATCGCGATGATCAGAACCATCCTGCTGACCCTTGGCATTCTCTTTCTGGCGGCGGTGCCGCTGCGGGCGGAGACCCGGCTGGCGCTGGTGATCGGCAATTCGGCCTATCGGCACGTCACCAGCCTGCCCAATCCGGCCGCCGATGCACGGCTGATCGGGCATACCCTGGCCAGCCTCGGCTTCGATGTGACCCTGCACACCGACATCGAGCTCGATGCGATGAAGCGTGCCATTGCCGATTTCGGGCGCAAGCTGCGCGCCGCGGGGCCGGATGCGACGGCGCTGTTCTACTATGCCGGCCACGGGGTGCAGGTGCAGGGCGCGAACTACATGATCCCCGTCGATGCCCAGATCGCCGATGAGGCCGATCTCTATCTGACCTCGGTCGAGATGTCGTGGATCCTGCGCCAGATGGAATCGGCGCGCAATCGCAACAGCATCGTCATCCTCGATGCCTGCCGCGACAATCCCTTCACCGCACAGGGCCTGCGCGAGGCGGGGCTGGCGCGCATGGATGCGCCCACCGGCAGCTTCGTGGCCTATGCCACCGGGCCGGGCGAGGTGGCCAGCGATGGCGCAGGCGAGCACAGCCCGTTCACCGCGGCGCTCGCCAGGCGGATGGTCGAGCCGGGCGTGCCGGTCGAGGAGATGTTCCGCACCGTGCGCGGCGACGTGCTGCGCGCCACCGGCGGCCGGCAGACGCCGTGGGACAGCTCGTCGCTGATCGCCGAGTTCTTCTTCGCCGGTCCGGCCCCGAGCGCCGAGGTCGATCCGGCCGAGCAGCGGCTGTGGGAATCGGTCAGGGACAGCGGCGATCTGGTCGATCTGGCGCTGTTCCTGCGCGCCTATCCCGAGAGCACCTATGCGCCGGAAGCGCGGCGCCGGCTGGTGGAATCCTCGACCGCGCCGGCCGCGCCGGCCGCACCGAAGGAGCCCGCCGCAACGACCGCGCCGAGCGCGCCGGAGAACGAAACCGCCACCCTGGCCCCGACACCGGACAGCCCGGCCGCCGCCGCAAATGACATGGCGCGGCAGGAGGAGATGATCGGCCGCGCGCAGCATTCCGGCGCGGCGGAGGACTACCAAGCCTATCTCGATGCCTTTCCCGACGGCACCTTTGCCGAGCTGGCGCGGATGGAGCTGGCCGCGATCGCCGCCAGGCAGGCCAAGGCGGAAGCCGAAAGCGAACCGCCGGCGCCGGCCATGACCTCCGAGGAGATGATCGCGCAGATCGCGCAGGAGACCGTGCGTTTCACCACCCCGCTGAGCGTTGCACCGGACCACATCCGCGGCCGCTCGCTGAGCGAGATCGTCACGGGCAGCCCGCGCTTTCCGCCCATCGAGGGGCTTCCCGAGGCCTACTGGAAGAACAAGCCCTGTTCGAACTGTCACAAGTGGACGCAGAAGGCGCTGTGCGATCAGGGGCAGTTCTACCTTGCCGGCGGTGACGAGCGCATCGAGGGAAAGAAGCATCCGCTGGGGCGCGAATTCCTCTACACGCTGCGCCGCTGGGCCGAGACCGGCTGCGGCTGAAGCAGGGGCGGTCACGGCCCCGGCTGGCCGGCGCGGGATCAGGTGGCGGAGGTGGGACGCCTCCGGCGGGGGAGTATTTTGGCCAAGAAGAAGTATGACAACGCTCGCAGAGGGCGATCGTCAGCCGCCCAGCACCTTTGCGCTCGCTCCCGAAATGTCGCCCAGACGCTCGCCGGCCTTGAGCCGCGCGAAGGTGACAGGCTCGCGCGCCTGCATCTCCAGCGCCCGGTCGGCCACCGCTTCGGCCTCGGCCGGATCCAGCACGATCACGCCGCTCTCGTCGGCCAGGATCAGGTCGCCCGGCTGCACCGCGACCCCGCCGCAGGAGACCGGCGCATTCATTGCGCCGCCCAGCGCCAGCAGCTTGGTGGTGATCGGCGAGGCGCCGCGGCTCCAGATGGCAAATCCCGCCTCCTCGATCTCGGAGCGGTCGGTGATCGGACCGTCGATCACCGCGCCGGAGCAGCCGGCGATCACCGCGGCGCGCGTGACGCCGCCGCCCCAGCAGGCATGGCGGTCGTCGCCGGCGCGGTCGATGACCACGAAATCGCCCGGCCTGAGGTCGGAGACGAGGTGATGCAAGAGCGCCGAGTCGGGGCCCGGAATGCGCAGCGTCACCGCCACGCCGGCCACCCGCCGGCGGCGGTCGAGCGGCTGGATGCCGCGATCCATGAACACGTCATGCTTGAAATGCCCCACGGTCGCGGTCTCCACCGT
>RFIR01000378.1 GCA_003695135.1 Alphaproteobacteria bacterium
AATTTGCAATCAATATTTTACAATCAACAGTGAAAATAAGAAAATCATATGTAGCGCCGCATTTCGCGGCGCCCAGGCGAAGCGACAGGGTCTGGCCGGCGGAGTTTTGCAGGGCACTCCAATCAACAGTGAAAATAACCGCAACATGTCCGGCGCCCGGTCAAGGCCCTTTTTCAAGTGCACGGGCCCCTATGAAACCACCCCGCGCATCCTCAGGCCCGGCGGATCGAAGGCCGGCGCGAACTGCATCCGGCCGGAAAAGCCTTCGCCGGCAATGTCGATCTCGACCGCCGCGCCGTCGATAGCCGGCGTCACATGCGCAAGCGCGACGGGCCGGCCGATGCGGTAGCCGAAGGCCGCCGAGGTGGTCTGCCCGACGATCTTTCCCTCCCGCAGCACCGGCTCATGGCCGAGCGGCACCGCCTCGACATCGTCGAACAGGATGGTGACGAGGCTGCGCGCGCCGCGCGCGCGCCGCCGCGCCAGCGCCTCGGCGCCGATGAAGCCGCCGGGTTTTGCCAGCCGGTCGAGCCCGGTTTCCACCGGCGAGACATCGCCGTCGAGCTCATGGCCCATGGCGGCAAAGCCCTTCTCGATGCGCATGGATGTCTGGGCGTAGAGCCCCGCCGGAACCGCGCCGTGGGCCCGCAGCGCGGCGTAGACCGCAGAGGCATCCGCCGCGCGGCAGGCGATCTCCCACCCCGCCTCGCCGACATAGGACATGCGCACCGCCTGTACCGCGCGCCCGGCGATCCGCGCCGACCCGCAGCGGAAGAAGCCCAGCGCGCAAAGCTCCGGCGCACCCACCGCGCTGACGATCCGCGCCGCCTCCGGCCCGGCCAGGGCGAGGACGGCGAAATCCTCGCTCACATCCTGCAATGTCACATCGAAGCCGTCGGCATGGGCCCGCAGCCAGGCGAGATCGCGGGCAATCGCGCCGGTGCCGGTGAACAGCCGATAGTGATCGGGGGCGAGCCGCTGCGCGGTCAGATCCGAGACATAGGTGCCGCGTTCGTTGAGCAGCGCGGTGTAGATCGCCGAGCCCGGTTCGCGGGCCATGTCGCGCACGCAGACCAATTGCAGGAACGCCTCGGCGCCCGGTCCGGTGACCTCGATCTTGCCGAAGGGCGAGGCATCGAAGATCGCCGCCGCCCCATGCGCGGCCGCGACCTCCGCGCCCACCGCATCGAACCAGTCGGGCCGGGCGAAGGTCGGGCGCGGCTCATGCGCCTTGCCGAAAAAGAGCGGGCGTTCCCAGCCATGGAACTGGCCCATATGCGCGCGGTCGGCCCGGTGTTCGGCATCGAGCGGCAGGCGGCGCAGATCGCGCGCGGTCTTCGGCTGGCGGCCGGGACAGGCGATCTCGTAGTGTCGTCCCAGCACCTCCGGCACCCGGGCCATGAGATGCTCGAGCGAGTTGAAGACCGGCGCGAAGCGCATCGCATCGGCCTCGGACAGATCATAGGCGGTGTGGCCGTTCACGATGGCATGGGCCAGGTTCATCCCCGCCCCGCCGCCGGAGGCGATGCCGACCGAATTCATGCCGCAGCCGAGGAACAGCCCGCGCGTCTCCGCCGTTTCGCCCAGCATGAACATGCCGTCGGGCGTGAAGCTTTCCGGCCCGTTGAGCAGCATCTTGACCTCGGCCTGCTCCAGCACCGGCAGCCGGTGCAGGGCATTGAGCATCATCGGCTCGAAATGCTCCCAGTCCTCGGGCAGGAGGCCGAAGGCGAAATGCTCGTCGAGCACACCGGGCGGGATCGGCTTGCCCATCGGCTCGAAGCAGCCGACCAGCAGCCCGCCGGAATCGTCGCGGATGTAGAGATGCCCGTCATGATCGCTCAGTGTCGGCATGTTGCCGGTGATGCCCTCGACCGGTTTCGTCAGCAGGTAGAAATGCTCGCAGGGCCAGACCGGTACCGCGGCGCCCGCCATGGCACCGATCTCGCGCGACCACAGCCCGGCGCAGAGCGCCACCGCATCGCACATTACCGTGCCGCGCGTGGTCTCCACCCCGCGGATACGCCCGCCCCCGGTCAGGATGCCGGTGACACCGGTGCCCTCGAAGATGCGCGCGCCCTTGGCCTTCGCCCCCTTGACCAGCGCCGCGCAGACATCCGACGGCGAGACCCGCCCGTCATCGGGCGAGAACACCGCGCCCAGCACGTCATCGGCATTCATCAGCGGCCAGCGCTCCTTCGCCTCGCCGGCAGAGATCGCGAAGGCGGGCACGCCATAGGCATGGGCCAGCGCCTCCTGCCGGCGGATATGGGTCAGCCGATCCGGAGTGGTGGCGATTGACAGCGAGCCCTTGCCGATCCAGCCCACCGACTGGCCGGTCTCCGCCTCCAGCCGCGAATAGAGCTCGACGGAATAGCGGATCATGCGGGTGAGGTTGCGCGAATGGCGCAGCGCGCGCACCTGGGCGGCCGAATGCCATGTGGTGCCCGAGGTCAGGCGGTTGCGCTCCAGCAGGATCGCGTCGCCGACGCCGAGCCCGGCCAGATGGTAGAGCGTCGAACAGCCCATGATGCCGCCGCCGATCACGACGACGGAGGCGTGGGCGGGCAGGGCGGAATCACTCATTGGTCACCTCGCGATCTCGCCCCTTGGGAACATACGTTTCAGAAACTGGCAATGAAGAAAACAAATGAAATTAAGGATGTGGTGATGTGTGCCTTTCGGCGGGATGTCGGAACCGGATCATGTCGCGTCCGGTCGTATCCGCCCGCCCGTGGCGCGAAGCGACACGGGCATGCGCCCGCCCGCCCCCCGGCGGGCGCATTCGCGCCCACCCGGGCGGCCGCCTGCCCTTGCATCGGGCGCAGGGGCGAGCCGCATCGCACCCCGGATGCGCCAGCCAGCCGGTCGCGACGCATGCCGCCGGCGTTCGGGGTCGACAATCGCATGGGGCAATCGGAAAATCCGGCCATGCGTGGCCGGCGGCGGCGTTCAGTGTTCGGCCGTGGCGCTTTCCCGCTCGCCGGCCAGCAATTCGTCCATGAACACGCTGAAGAGCTGGGCGCGGCCGCTTACCCCGGCCTTGGCATAGACCCGGGCCGCCTGCACCCGCACCGTGCTTGGGGCGGTGCCCCGCATCTGGGCGATGGCGTCATTATCCAGCCCCTTGAGGATGAACAGCGCAACGTCGCGTTCCGACGGCGTCAGGCCCCATTGCTCGAAGAATTCCCCGAGCATCTTCTGCGCCTCGCCGCGCGCCGCACGCAGGCCGAGCTCCATCGACTTCATGCGCATCAGCAGATCGCGCAGCTCGAAGGACAGATAGACCACGCCGGCGGCCAGCGCGATGGTGGCAGCGGTTTCCAGCGCCAGCTGCAGCGGGTCGTTTGTCGCCTTGTCCTGAAAATCACCGACCAGATCGCCGATGAAGAAGATCGCGCAGATCGCCTGTACCACGATGATGGCGACGAGCAGCGAGGCCCGTCGCCTCTGCAAGGTCCTGATCAGCAAATCCAGCTTCATTCGATCGGTCGGTCCTCCGGCACATGCTTGCGCCCGTCGATCATGGCGCGAACGAGGTTAACGCCCGATCGCCGCGTATCGTAGATCACCGCGGCGACATGCACGATCACGCACAGCACCAGCCAGTTGAAGGCCAGCGCATGCAGCCCCTCGACCCAGAAGGAGCCGAAAAAGGCCGGCGTGGTCATCAGATAGCCGGTCAGCCCCAGAAACAGTACCGTCGCCCACATGTTGTAGACCATCAGCGTGCCCAGCGGATTGTGCGCCAGATGTACCGTGCGATCGCCGCGGCGCAAGCTCTCCAGATACTGCCGGGCGCGCGAGATGCTGGGCCAGAAGGCGGTGAACCGGGCATAGCGTGTGCCGATCAGCCCCCAGACCAGCCGGGTCACCACCAGGCCGGCGCCGACATAGCCCACCCATTCATGGGTGATGCCGTCCTCCTCGGTGATCGCACCGTTGAGCAGGACCGTCAGCGCCACGCCCCAGTGGATCAGACGCACCACCGGATCCCACACCATGAAGGTGCGGGCGCCGGGGCGCCCGTCAGAGTTCATTTCCGCTACGCTCATTGCAGGGTCACCTCGCCTTGATGCGGGTGAGCTTGCCGGTCTTCGGGCTGACATAGATCTCGGCCATGCTGTCGTCCCTGACGACATAAGCCTCGATCATGCCGTCCTCAACCTCGGATTTGCGGACTTCGTAGCCCATGGAGGTCAGACTGGCCTGCACCTCCTCCAGCGTCTTGCCGAGCACCATGTCGGTGCTCAGATCGGCAGGGGTGTCGGCGAGGGCCGGGATGGCGAGCGCCATGGCGCCCAGGATGAAAAGCTTGCGCATGTATCGGGTCTCCTCTCGATGCGAAATTGCGTGATTCCGGTTGCGGTTGGCTTACGCCCGGATCGCCCACTTCACGGCGCCGGGCTCCGGTTCAGATACCGACCATCCGCCGTGAATGAATTGGCATCGGGATTAGACAGGCGGGCCTAAGCGCACGCTTATTGCCCGAATACGGCGGCCCTGCTGCAGGAGGTGCGGCAACGCAGCGCGGGGTGGGCCAGCGCGCAGCAGATCGCCGCGCCGGCGCGGACTGCGCCGACGCGCCGGCCGAAGGGATGGTGATATCAGAAGAGTTTCTTCAGCGATCCCAGCAAATCGCCGGCATCGTCGCCGGCCAGACCTTCGAGCAGCTTGCCGCCGGAGGAGACCTTGTCCAGAAGCTCCGGCAGCGCATCGCTCAGCGCGCTGGTGGCGGTTTCGGGGGTGGTGCCGATCTCGGCGGCGAATGTCCCGACCTTGTCGGCGCCGAGAATGTCGGTGACCTGGGTGGCCGCCATGGGCGCGTTCGCCCCGTCGCCAAGGAAGGAATCGAGCAGCCCGCCCATGCCGCCGCGGGCCGATTCCGCCGCGCCGCGCGTCAGGCCGCCCGGCGGAAGGTGTAGACCCGCGCCGGCGGGATGTTGCGGTAGACCTTGGGCGAGACCGTCCAGCTCAGCCCCAGCTCCTCGCGCACCGGCCGGTCGATCGGCGGGCGATAGCCATAGGTGAACTGCACGAAGATCCCGCCGGGGCGCATCTTGCGGAAGGCGCCGCCGACGATACGGCGCTGCACCTTCGTCGGCATGGACAGGAGCGGCAGCCCGCTAACCACCGCCCCGACATCGTCGAGCGGCGCCTCGTCGCAACGCTCGGCGCTGAGCTGCATGACCGCCGCGCGCGGAAACTCCTGCGACAACAGCGCGCAGAAGGCATCGTCGAGTTCGAACATCGCGAGCCTTTCCTGCGGGATGCCGCGGGCGAGGATGTGGCTGGTGATCTTGCCGGTGCCGCTGCCCAGCTCGATCACCGAGCCGGTTTCCGGACCCAGCTCCCGGACCATCTCGCGCGCCAGCCCGGTGGAGGACGGGGCGAGCGCCACGATCCGTCCCGGCTTGCGCACAAGCTGCTTCATGAACAGACCGAGATGGTTGCGCACCGGCATTTCATGTTCGGTGGTCGTCATGTGAATCCCTCGTCTTGTCCGGGTGTCCTGTCCTGGTCGCGCCATGGCGCACACCACACTTCTTGTATGTCTCTTTCAATGCACCCGCAACATGTAGTTGCTGGTTACAGAATTCGAGGCCGCTCTAGTCAGGACCTCAATGCCGGCGGAACCGGTCGAGAGACACCACGTCTCCGCCAGGGTCCGGACCGTCGTCATCCGGACGCTCGTCCTCGCCCTCGGCATGGTCGTCTTCGCGATCGTCTTCCGCATCGTGCTGGTCGAAGCGCAGCCCGAACTCGACCGAGGGGTCGACGAAGGTCACGATGGCATCGAAGGGCACGACGATGTTTTCGAGCACGTTGTCGAAGCTCA
>RFIR01000379.1 GCA_003695135.1 Alphaproteobacteria bacterium
AAGGCCAAGGCGCTCCTGGCCGAGGCCGGCTATCCCGACGGGTTCGAGACCGAGCTCTACGCGATGAACACCGATCCCAACCCGCGCATCGCCCAATCCTTCCAGCAGGATCTGGCCGCGATCGGCATCAGGGCCGAGATCAAGTCGCTGGCGCAGTCGACCGTGATCGCGGCGGGCGGCGACGGCACCGCGCCGATGCTGTGGTCCGGCGGCATGGCCTGGATTGCGGACTATCCCGATCCCTCCAACTTCTACGGGCCGATCCTGGGTTGCGGCGGCGCCGTGCCCGGCGGCTGGAACTGGGCCAAGTACTGCAACAAGGAGATCGACGCGCTGGCCGCCAAGGCCGACGGCATGGCCGGCGACGACCAGGCCGAGGCGCGCATCGCCATGTGGCGCGACATCTATGTCAGGATCATGGAGGATGCGCCATGGGTGCCGGTGTTCAACGAGGTCCGCTTCGCCATGCACTCGGCCCGGATCGGTGGCGACGACATCTTCTTTGCCGATCCGATCCACATCCCGGTCCATTACGAGTACGTGTACGCCAAAGATGTCCAGTGAGCTGAACCACACGATCCATCGTCAGCACCACCATTTCGGCTGGGACAATTCCAACCCGCCGGTGCTGACGATCGCACCGGGCCAGACGGTGGCGTTCGACACCGTCGATGCCTCCGGCGGCCAGCTCGGACCGGACTCGACCGTCGCCGATGTCGGCACGCTCGATTTCGGCAAGGTCAATCCGGTCACCGGCCCCGTCTTCATCGACGGGGCCGAGCCGGGCGACGCGCTGAAGGTGACGATCGACTCCTTCCGCCCCTCCGGCTGGGGCTGGACGGCCAACATTCCCGGCTTCGGGCTGCTGGCCGACCAGTTCACCGAGCCGGCGCTGCATGTGTGGAAATACGATGCGCAAAGCATGGCGCCTGCACTGTTCGGCCCCGGTGGGCGGGTACCGCTGAAACCCTTCTGCGGCACCATCGGCGTGGCGCCGGGCGAGGCGGGCGCGCATTCCATCGTTCCGCCGCGCCGGGTCGGCGGCAACATGGACATCCGCGACCTTGCCGCCGGCACCACGCTCTACCTGCCGGTCGAGGTGGCCGGCGCGCTGTTCTCGGTCGGCGATACCCATGCCTGCCAGGGCGATGGCGAGGTCTGCGGCACCGCCATCGAAAGCCCGATGGAGGTCGTGCTGGGCTTCGATCTGGTCAAGCGGGCCGAGCTGCCCTTTCCGCGCTTCGAGACCCCCGGCCCGGTCAGCCGCCATCTCGACGAGAAGGGCTATTTCGTCACCACCGGCATCGGCCCCGACCTGATGGAGGGCGCGCGCGCCGCGGTCTCGCGCATGGTCGAGGAGATCGCCCGCGCCCAGGGCATCCCTGCGGTGGACGCCTACATGCTGTGCAGCGTCTGCGCCGATCTCAGGATCAGCGAGATCGTCGACCAGCCCAACTGGGTGGTCTCGTTCTACTTTCCGAAGGTGGTGTTCGACTGAGCGGATCGGGACCATCGCGGACCGCGCTGCCGGATCGGGAGGCATCGTCTCCCGGGCCGGCCGCCGGCGCGCCGCTTCTGCAGGTCGAGCGGCTCGGCATCTCCTTCGGCACCGAGGACGGCCGGGTCACGGTGATCGACGACGTCTCCTTCGCCCTGACCCGGGGCGAGACGCTGGGGCTCGTGGGCGAATCGGGCTGCGGCAAGAGCGTGACCGCCATGGCGGTGATGGGGCTCAACCCCGAACCGCCCTCGCGGGTGGAATCGGGCCGCATCCTGCTGGAAGGCCGGGACCTGCTGGGTCTCGGCCCGGCCATGCGCGAGATCCGCGGCGAGCGTATCGGCATGATCTTTCAGGAGCCGATGACCAGCCTGAATCCGACCTATACCATCCGCTTCCAGATCGCCGAGGCGATCCGCCTGCATCGCCCGGTCAGCCGCGCCCGGGCGCATGCCGAGGTGCTGGAGCTGTTGCGCATGGTCGGCATCGGCGCGCCGGAGCGGCGCATGAACCAGTATCCGCACGAGCTCTCCGGCGGGCTGCGCCAGCGGGTGATGATCGCCATGGCCATCGCCTGCCGTCCGGCGCTGCTGATCGCCGACGAGCCGACCACGGCGCTCGACGTGACCGTCCAGTCGCAGATCCTCGATCTGATCAAGCGGCTGCAGGCCGAGATGGGCATGTCGGTGCTGCTGATCACCCATGATCTCGGCATCGTCGCCGAAACCTGCGACCGGGTGATCGTGATGTATGCCGGCCGCATCGTCGAGGAGGCCGCGGTCGGTGCGCTCTACGCCCGGCCGCTCCATCCCTATACAGCCGGGCTGATGGCCTCCCGGCCGCGTCTGGGCCACCGCCAGCCGGTGTTGCCGACCATCCCCGGCATGGTACCCAGCCCCGGCCAGCGCGGGGCGGGCTGCCACTTCGCCGATCGCTGCGCGCGCGTCCAGGATCGCTGCCGCGACACCGCCCCGCCGCTGGAGCATGTCGAGGCCGAGCGCAAGCTGGCCTGTTGGAACCCGATGCCGTGAGCGAGCTTCTGCGCGTCCGCGATCTGGTCAGACATTTTCCGTCCCGGGACGGGCGCGGCGTGGTGCGCGCGGTCGACGGCGTCAGCCTGACGCTGGGCAAGGGCGAGACGCTGGGCATCGTCGGGGAATCGGGCTGCGGCAAGTCCACGCTGGGCCGGACAATCCTGCGGCTGATCGAGCCGAGTTCCGGTTCGGTCGTCTTCGACGGCACCGAGCTTTCCACGCTCGACCGCCGGCGGATGCGGGCGCTCAGGCGGCAGATGCAGATCGTGTTCCAGGACCCCTACGCCTCGCTCGATCCCCGGCTCACCGTCGGCGCCATTGTCGGTGAGCCGCTGGTCATCCATGGCATCGGCAGCCGCGAGACGCGCCGCAAGGCGGTGCTGGAGCTGTTGCAGACCGTCGGGCTGGATGAAGAGGCCGCCGGGCGCTATCCGCATGAATTCTCCGGCGGCCAGCGTCAGCGCATCGGCATCGCCCGCGCGCTGGCGCTCAGGCCGAAACTGATCATCGCCGACGAGCCGGTCTCGGCGCTCGACGTCTCGATCCAGTCGCAGATCCTCAACCTGCTGGCCGAACTGAAGCAGGATTTCGGCCTGTCCTACATCCTGATCTCGCACGATCTGGCGGTGGTCGAGCATCTCAGCGACACCGTCGCGGTGATGTATCTGGGCCGGATCGTCGAGACCGCGGCGGCGGAGACGCTGTTCGCCCGGCCCAGCCATCCCTACACGCAGGCGCTGATCTCCTCGGTGCCGACCCCCGATCCCGGCAGGCGCGCCCAGCGCATCATGCTGCCAGGCGAGATGCCCAACCCCGAGGATCCGCCGCCCGGCTGCGCCTTCCATCCGCGCTGCCCCATGGCGATGGACATCTGCCGCAGCACCCCGCCGCGCCAACACGATATCGGCACCGGCGGCACCCCGCATCTGGTGACCTGCCATCTGTTCGATGGAGCGGGCAAAGCCTGACGGGGCTGCACCCGCACGCAGCCTCGCGCTGCGCCGGCTCGGAACGGCCGCCCGCCGCGTGGCATGCACCAGGAGGCGGTGCACCGGTTTCACCCGGTAAAAACCCCCTGCAACACTTCGCCAACCAGTCCCCGGCGTCGCGTCCGGGTGCCGCGAAATGTGGCGCCGGTCATGTTGTGATTGTTTTCACTGCTGACTGATAAATATAGCCAAACGACTCAAATATGATTCAGCAGCATGGTCGAGAACAGCTCATCGGTTGAGCATCCGGTCCTTCGTCGGATGGCCTTTGCCTGTGCCCATTTGTTCTCGATGGGGTTGAGGTCGGGACTGTAGGCGGG
>RFIR01000004.1 GCA_003695135.1 Alphaproteobacteria bacterium
CTGCGACCGTAGACCGCAAAGGAATGCTGGAAATAACCGAGCTCGCCGCTGGCCTGGCGATAGTCGCGCAGGCTGGACCCGCCCGCCGCGATGGCCTCGTTCAGGACAGTGCGAATCGCATCGACCAGCCGCGCGACCTCTTCGGCCGACAGATCGCCGGCGGGCCGGAACGGGCTGACATGCGCCCGCCACAGCGCCTCGCAGACATAGATGTTGCCCAGCCCGGCCACCACGCCCTGATCGAGCAGCACCGCCTTGACCGGGCTGCGCCGGCCCTTCAGCCGATCGCCGAGAAACTCCGCGGAAAAGGCGTTGCCCAGAGGCTCCGGCCCCAGCCCGGCCAGCAGCGGATGTCCGTCCAGCGCCGCGGTCGGCGCCAGATCGATCACGCCGAAGCGGCGGACATCGTTGAACACGATGCAGGTGCCGTCCTCCATGGTGAAGATCGCATGGTCGTGGCGCGTGTCGCGCTCCGCCGCGTGGTGGAATGCACCGGGCATGAGCGCGTCGGCATCGGGCCGCTCGATGATCAGCCGGCCCGACATGCCCAGATGCAGGATCAGCGTCTCGCCGCCCGACAGATCGGCCAGCAGGTATTTCGACCGCCGCCGCAGCGCCAGCACGGTGCGTCCCGTCAGCCGCTCGGCCAGCCTCTCGGGCAGGGGCCGGCGCAGATCGGGCCGCCGAAGCTCGACCGCGGCGATGCGCCTGCCTTCCATCACCGGCTGCAGGCCGCGCCGGACCGTCTCGACCTCGGGCAGCTCAGGCATCGCGATCCTCCCCCCGTATGCCCAGCGCCTTGGCCCGTGCTTCGGCCATGGCCAGGAAATGGCCGAAGCCGCGCAGGTTGCTCGCCACCCGGATGCCCTCGCCATCGGGGGTGTCGGCGACGAGGTGGAAGAAGCGCAGCCGCGGCCCGCCGCCGCCGGCGGCCAGCATGGCGCGCTGGCGGGTCTCGCGGTGCAGATCGGCAAGCTCCTCCCAGCGGTAGCTGCGCGTGCCGCGGCCGGGCTCGCTGACGCTCAGCCCCGTCTCGTCATATCGCAGGCGAAAGCCGCGATAGCGGCGCAGCACCCAGACCATCACCCCGCCGAGCACCAGCCCGGCGACCAGCAGCACCCAGACATCGGGGCCCATGCGCCCGCGCCAGATCTGCAGGGCGAAACCGGCGAGGAAGGCGAGCGCGAACATGCCCATCAGCGCGGCGCTGGACAGAAGCGCCGTCGAGGGGCGCAGCACATGGCGCCCGTCCT
Source organism: Alphaproteobacteria bacterium (assembly GCA_003695135.1). Taxonomy (GTDB): domain Bacteria; phylum Pseudomonadota; class Alphaproteobacteria; order Rhodobacterales; family Rhodobacteraceae; genus J013. The sequence continues at coordinate 1,254 of RFIR01000004.1, forward strand.
CCTCCTCGGGCGGGGCACGCCGGTCGCGGGCAAGCTGCAGGAAGACCAGCCCGGCCAGCGCCACCGCCGCCGCCAGAACCGCCCCGATCAGCCACCGGCCCATGCCTGCCCTCCGCACGCGACATCGCGCCGACATTGTCTCGCCGCGCCTGCCGCCTATAAGGGAGGGGTGCAGCGAGAAGGGCAAGCCCCGCCATGTCCAGCGACCCGACCGGCGACGAGACCGGCAACGATGCCGGCGATGAGGCGAGGACCGCCTCCTTCGGTTTCGAGACCATCCCCGAATCCGAAAAGGCCGGGCGGGTGCATGGCGTGTTCAGCTCGGTCGCCTCGCGCTACGATCTGATGAATGATCTGATGTCGGCCGGCATGCACCGGCTGTGGAAGGACGCGCTGATCGACTGGCTGGCGCCGCATGCCGGGATGCGGCTGCTCGATCTCGCCGGCGGCACCGGCGACGTCGCCTTCCGCTTCCTGCGCCGGGGCGGCGGCAGCGCGGTGATCTGCGACATGACCGAGGAGATGCTGGCCGAGGGCCGCCGGCGGGCCGAGGCGCAGCATCTGGCCGACCGGCTCGACTGGGTGTGCGGCGATGCAATGGCGCTGCCCTTCGCCGATGCCAGCTTCGATGCCTGCACCATCTCCTTCGGCATCCGCAACGTCACCCGCATCGAGGATGCGCTGTCGGAGATTTACCGGGTGCTGCGGCTGGGCGGGCGCTTCCTGTGCCTGGAATTCAGCCAGGTGCCGGTGGAGGGGCTGCGCTGGCTCTACGACCGCTATTCCTTCAACGTCATCCCGGCGATGGGCCGGGCGGTGACCGGCGATGCGGACAGCTACCGCTATCTGGTCGAATCGATCCGCCGCTTTCCCGATCAGGAGACCTTCGCCGGGATGATCCGCGCGGCGGGTTTCGAGCGCGTCGCCTGGCGCAACCTGTCCATGGGCGTCGTGGCGCTGCATTCGGGGTGGAAGCTTTGACGATGGTCGCCAGCGCCTGGCGGCTGGTCCAGACGCTGGCCACCTTCGAGCGCACCGGTGCCATGGAGGTGGCGCTGGAGGCGATGGAGGCGCCGCGCATCATCCGGGTGCTGAGCCGGGTGATCGGCGTGCCGCTTTCGGTGATCGGGCTGCGCGGCGATCCGTCCATGCCGCCGGTGCTGCGGGCGCTGACCGCGCTGGGCCCGGCCTACATCAAGTTCGGCCAGATCCTGTCGACGCGGCCCGATGTGGTGGGCAACGAGCTCGCCTCCGAGCTGCGCATCCTTCAGGACCGCCTGCCGCCGTTTCCGCAGGAGGAGGCTGAGGCCGAGATCGAGCGCGAGCTCGAGGCGCGCCCCGAGGAGCTCTTCACCAGCTTCTCGCCCCCGGTCGCTGCCGCCTCCATCGCCCAGGTGCACCGCGCGGTGCTGCGCGAAGGCGGGCGGGTGGTCGCGGTCAAGATCCTGCGCCCGCAGATCGAGCGCGCCTTTCGCCGCGACATCCAGGCCTTCTACTTCGCCGCCTCGGTGATCGAGTTCCTCTCGCCCGCCTCGCGCCGGCTGAAGCCGCATGCGGTGGTCGCCCATTTCGACTCCGTGGTGCAGGGCGAGCTCGATCTGCGGATGGAAGCCTCGGCCGCGGCCGAGTTTCATGCCAATACCGAGAAGGATCCCGGATTCAGGGTGCCGCTGGTGGTCTGGCCGCTCTCCTCGCGCCGGGTGCTGACCACCGAATGGGTCGAGGGCATCAATCTGGGCGACACCGATGCGCTGATCGCCGCCGGCCACGACCTGCAGCGACTGGCTGCCCACGTCGTGCAGAGCTTCCTGCGTCACGCACTGCGCGACGGCTTCTTTCATGCCGACATGCATCAGGGCAATCTCAAGGTCGGCCCGGGCGGCGAGATCATCGCCATCGATTTCGGCATCATGGGCCGGATCGACGCCTATACCCGCCGCGTCTATGCCGAGATCCTGATGGGCTTCCTGCGCCAGGACTATCTGCGGGTGGCCGAGGTGCATTTCGAGGCCGGCTATGTGCCCCCCGATCGCGACGTGCATCTGTTCGCGCAGTCGCTGCGCTCGATCGGCGAGCCGATCTTCGGCCAGGATGCCAGCCGCATCTCCATGGCGCGGCTTCTGGCGCATCTCTTCGACGTCACCGAACGCTTCGGCATGGAAACCCGCACCGAGCTGCTGCTGCTGCAGCGCACCATGGTGGTGGTCGAGGGGGTGGGCCGCTCGCTCGATCCCAACATGAACATGTGGGAGGTGGCGCGCCCGGTGGTCGAGGACTGGATCCGCGCCAATCTCGGCGCGCGCGCCATGGCCCGCGACATCCGCCGCTCGCTGACCATCCTGTCGCGCTTCGGCCCCAAGCTGCCAGCGATCACCGAGCATCTGCTGGTGGAGGCGGGCAGACGGCTGGAACCCGTGCCGGAACCGCCCGAGCGCCCGCGCTGGCCGGCCTTCGCCGCCGGGCTGGCGGCCGGGGCGGTGGCCGTGTGGTTGGCGCTGGGGTAGGGGGATTCACGCCCACGGCCGGGACCGCGGATCTTGGCCTTGTCGGCGTCCATAGAGTTCCGTCCGACACCGGGAAATCGCGGCCCTCCGGCTTGATCGGCCTGCTCGACGGTGGCATAGTTACCGGATTATTTCGAAGGAGAACATGGGATGAAAATGCGTTTCGTATGGCTTTTCGCGGCCGCTATTTTAACGTCGGCCGGCAGCGCCCCGGCCGCACCCGTCGCTGTCGAGGTGGTTCTGGAAACGCAGGAATCCATCAGGTTCGATTTCGCCGATGGGACCAAGCACTTCGTTCTTGCAGTCAGGCGCGAAGGCGTCGCGGAAGGCACAGGCCCGTTCGCGGGCGCGACCATTGCCGAAATCGGCTGGCATGACGTCAACCCGCCGAATTGGGGCTCACCTCAGGGCTATCTGCAGGTCACGGCACCCAATGGCGACGTCGCCGTGCTGCGCTGGAAGGTGACCGCGATCTTCACGAAGCCCGAAGGAAAGCTCAGCCTGCGCAATCACGGCATCTGGGAGCTGACCGGCGGAACCGGCCAGTTCGAGCGCATGCGCGGCGTGGGCGCGCTGACCATCCTGCCGCTGGGAGGTCCGAACAAGTTCACTCTGACCGGCGAGCTCGGACCCGCGCCATAGGGCAGCGCGGGGCCGGAACCATCCGGTCCTGACATCCGCTCCTTTCCGGGTTTCGCCCGGGCCACTTGACGCTCTGCAATCGATTTCGGTTCCGAAGTGTCCGGTTCTGCCAAGGCTGTCGCCATCGGCGAACCGAATCCGCCTCTGATGCTGGAACCGCGCCGGGAAACTCGGTATCGTCAACTGGGAGGAACCGGATTGGAGCGTCGCCTCGCAGCCGTATTTGTGGCCGACCTGGTCGGCTACACGCGCCTCATGGGCGAGGACGAGACCGCAGCCCTGGCGGCGCTGCAGTCGCTTCGCGCCGAGATCCTCGATCCGGCTTTCGCAAGACATCGCGGGCGCGTTGTCAAACTGATGGGCGATGGCACGCTGGTGGAGTTCGCCTCGGTCGTCGAGGCAGTGAAATGCGCCGTGGACATCCAGAACCTGCTCTCCACCCGAATGGATGCACCCGGAACGGATGAACCGCTCGCCCTGCGCATCGGCATCAATCTCGGCGACGTCATCGTCGAGGGCGACGACATCTATGGCGACGGCGTCAATCTCGCCAGCAGGCTGGAGGCGATGGCCGAGCCCGGCGGCATCTGCGTCTCCCAGACCGTGGTCGACCAGGTACGCGGCAAGCTGCCCGTGGCGTTCGAGGATCTCGGCGAGCAGCGGCTGAAGAACATCGCCGATCCGGTCCCTGTCTTCCGGGTCGGCACGGCCGGATCCGCGGTCTCTGCGCGGCGCCGGTCCGGCAGGCTCGGGCTGATCGCTGCCGGTATCGCCGCCATGGTTCTGGTTGCCGGCATCGCGATCTGGGAATTCGTCCTGCGCCCCGATGCCGCCGACGCCATCGTCTTCGACGAGTCCAAGGCGCTCGCACGACCCTCCGGCCCGACCATCGCCGTCCTGCCTTTCGAGAATCTCAGCGGCGACCCGGCGCAGGACTACCTCGCCGACGGCATCAGCGAGGATGTCATCGTCGAACTCGGCCGGTTTCGCGACCTCAACGTGCTCTCGCGCCGATCGACATCGGGCTATCGCGACAAGACGGTGGATCTGCGCGAGCTCGGGCGCAGGCTCGGCGCGGACTATGTGCTGGAAGGCTCCGTCCGCACTTCCGGCGAGCGCCTGCGCGCCACTGCGCGGCTGAGCGATGCCAGAACCGGTGCACAGGTCTGGTCGGAGGCGTTTGACGAGGCGCTGTCGGCCTCGACCCTGTTCGACGTCCAGATCCGGATCACCCAGCGGGTCGCCTCGGCGGTGGGCAATGCCGATGGCGCGATCAGGCGTCTGGACGAGCGGCGCGCGCGCACCAAGCCGCCAGAAAGCCTGTCCTCCTACGAATGCTCGATGCTGCGCATCGGCTTCGAATACAGCAGCGAACTGCAGGACCGCATCCGCGGCTGCATCCTGCGTGTCGTCGAGGCGGAGCCCGATTACTGGCGCGGCTGGGCGCAGCTGGCCGATGCCCTGCGTACCGACGTGATGATCTTCGGCAAGCGCTACGAGGGGACCCAGGCCGAGAAGCTGCAGCGTGCCCTGGCCGCCGCCCGCAAGGCAGTGTCGCTGAACCCCGACGCGCCGCGCGCGCATTTCGTCCTCGCCTTCGTCCGCCTCATGCTGGGCGATCGCGAAGGCTTCTTCTCGTCGGCCGAAGATGCGCTTGCGCTCGGCGGCGACCGCCTCGTTGAAGGGGATCTCGGCTTCTGGCTCGTCCGAACGGGGCGCTACGAGCTTGGCGCGGCCGTCCTGCGACGGACCATCGAGCTCGACCCCGAAAACACCAGCGCGATCTGGCATCGCGGCCTGGCCAACTACCATTTCATCAAGGGCGAATACGAGGCGGCGCTTGACGAATACCGCAAGGGGGCGCAGCCGGATTTCTGGTGGTCCGTCGCCGAGGAGGTC
>RFIR01000380.1 GCA_003695135.1 Alphaproteobacteria bacterium
AGCGGGCCGAAGCTCTTGTGCAGGTCCTCGATGCGGATGCTCTCGCTCATCGCTCAGTCGCTCTTTCGCAGCATGCGTTCCAGCACATAGGTGCCCTGCACCACCGGGTAGAGCACCACGAAGAAGATCAGGGCGACGGCGGTGTAGGATTCGATGGGGTTGAAGTTGAGATCGGCGATCAGCTTGGCCTGGTTGAGCGTCTCGACATAGGCGACCACTGAGGCGAGCGTCGACATCTTGAATACCTCGATGCCGCGATTGGTCAGCGCGGGCAGCACCCGCCGGATCGCCACCGGCAGGATGATGCGGCGCATGGTCTGGGCATGGGTCATGCCCAGCGCCTTGCCCGCCTCCCACTGCTCCGGCTCGATCGACTGGATGCCAGCGCGGTAGATCTCGGCCGAGAACGCCATGGTGTTGAGCGAGATGCCCAGCACCGCGGCCAGGAACGGATCGACGTCGATGCCGGTCAGGATCGGGAAGGCGTAGTAGAACCAGATGATCTGCACCAGCACCGGGGTGTTGCGGAAGACCTCGACGAAGGCGCGCGCCGGCCAGCTGAACAGCGGGTGGCGGGCATGGCGGGCGATGCCGACCACCAGCCCGCCCGACAGGCCGAGGATCACGGTGACCAGAAAGATGGTGACGGTGCCCTTCAGCCCGACCCACAGCACCGGCCAGTTCTCGATGATGGTGGCGAAATCCCAGCTGTGATGCATCCGCCCGCCCTCAGCGCACCGTGCTTTCGCCCGAACGGGCCAGCCGGTGCTCGATCATGATCGACAGCTGGCTGAAGGCGAAGATCAGCACGAAATACATCACCGCCACGATGGTATAGACCTCCAGCGGGCGAAAGGTCTTCTGCGCCAGATCGTTGGCCTGAAACATCAGATCGGCATAGGAGACCGTGGAGACCAGCGTGGTGGTCTTCAGAAGCTCGATGGAGCGTTCCATGAAGGCCGGGATCATCCGCTTGACAGCCTGGGGCAGGATCACCCGGCGCAGCGACTGGCCATAGGTCATGCCGATGGCGCGCGCGCCCTCCCACTGGCCGCGGTCGATCGACTGGATGCCGCCGCGGAAGATCTCGGCGAAGAAGGCCGAGGACTGGATCGAGAAGGTCACGATCGCGGCGATGAACGGCGTCATGCGCACATCGATCAGGATCGGCAGGGCGAAGAAGAACCAGAACAGCTGCACCAGCGGCGGGGTGGTGCGGAAGAATTCGATGATGAAGCCAGAGACGGCAGAGACCGGCCGCAGGCGCGACAGCCGCATCAGCGCGAGGAACAGCCCCAGCGGGATGCCGAAGACAAGCGCGAGCCCGGTGACCTTGAGCGTGTTGACAAGCCCCAGCAGGAGCAGGTCGAAATCGGCCAGCACCGCAAGGAAGTTCCATTCCATCGTCAACGTTCCGGCTTCGCGGCGGGTCACGGCCGCCCTTGTCGTTTCGCTCAGCCTGTATGATTGTCGACAATCATACAAGAGACAATCAGGGGAGCGTGCCGGTGAAGCCCAACATCCTGTTCATCCAGGTCGACCAGCTCAACGCGCTGTCGCTGGCCGCCTATGGCAATCGGGTGACGCGCACCCCCAATCTCGACCGGCTGGCCGAAAACGGTGCGGTGTTCGAAACCGCCTACTGCAACTTTCCGCTCTGCGCGCCCTCGCGCTTCTCGATGGCGACCGGGCAGCTCTGCTCAACCATCGGCGCCTTCGACAATGCCGCCGAGATGGGGGCGGAGTTTCCCACCTATGCCCATTACCTGCGCGATCTGGGCTATCAGACCGCGCTGTCGGGCAAGATGCATTTCATCGGCCCCGACCAGCATCACGGCTTCGAGACCCGGCTGACCGCCGACCTCTACCCGGCCGATTTCAGCTGGGTGCCGAACTGGGCCGACGAGGGCGAGCGCGACACCAACGATGCCCGCTCGGTGCTGGTCTCGGGCGTGTGCGCGCGCAGCGTGCAGATCGATTTCGACGAGGAGGTGACCTTTCGCGCCCGGCGGCACCTCTATGACATCGCACGCTCGGCCGACGACCGGCCGTTCTTCCTGCAGGTCTCCTACACCCACCCGCACGAGCCCTATCTGTGCACGCAGGAATTCTGGGACCTCTACGAAGGCGTCGAGATCCCGCTGCCGCGGGTGCCGGCGATGCGCGCCAACGAGCATGACGCGCATTCGATCCGCGTGCTGCGGGATTTCGGCATGCTCGACCTCACCTTCGCCGACGAGGACATATTGCGCGCGCGCCGGGCGCATTACGGCGCGATCAGCTTCATCGACCGCATGATCGGCGCGCTGCTCGACACGCTGAACGCGACGGGTGCCGATCGCAACACCGTCATCGTCTTCACCGCCGATCACGGCGAGTTCCTGGGTGAGCGCGGGATGTGGTTCAAGAAGCATTTCTATGAGCCGGCGCTGCGCGTGCCGCTCTTCATCCATGCGCCCTGGATCGCGCCGCAGCGGGTCGGTGTCGCCGCCTCGCTGGTCGATCTGCTGCCCAGCTTCAACGGGCTGGCGACCGGCTCGGTCTGGACGCCGGAGATCGAGCCGCTGGAAGGGGACGATCTCACCGCCTTTCTCGACCTGCCCGGTCCGGGGCCGGAGCGGACCATCCGCGCCGAATACCTCGCCGAATCGGCGCTGGCGCCGATCTTCATGCTGCGGCGGGGTCGCTGGAAATACATCGCCTCATCGGCCGATCCGGCGCTGCTCTTCGATCTCGAATCCGATCCCGACGAGCTGCACAACCTCGCCGGCCGCCCGGAACACGCCGGAATCGAGGCCGCATTCCGCGAGGCGGTGGCCACGGGCTGGGACGAGGCGGCACTGACCGAGCGTATCCTGCTCAGCCAGCGGCGCCGGGCGCTGATCCTGCGGGCGCAGATGAAGGGGCTGCGCCCGCGCTGGAACCATGGCGAGGCGCCGGGCGAGAAGGTGGCATGGTACCGCGGCGAGCAGGGCTACAACGAATGGGCCTTCGACTTTCTGCCCGACCCGGCGGTGCCGCAGGAAATCGCGCCGCGGCAGGGTGCCGGCTGAACGGACCGCGCAGACGTGCGCCCGGACCGGGCGCGCCGTTATCGGACCAGCGCGGCCCCCTCGGCCAGTGCGGCCAGCTTGGCATAGGCGATGTCGGGATCGACCGCGCCGAATCCGGCAAAGGTGCCGAAGCCGCAATCGGAGCCGGCGATGACGCGATCCGGCCCGACGATCCCGGTAAACCGCTCGATGCGCTGGGCGACCAGCCGCGGATGCTCGACGAAATTGGTGGTGCTGTCGATCACGCCGGGCACCAGGATGCGGTCATCGGGGATCTCGCGCCGGCGGTCGCGGAACACCTCCCATTCATGGGCGTGGCGCGGATTGGATGTCTCGAACAACAGATAGCGCGCCCGGACCGCCATCAGCGTGGAAAACACCTTGTCCATGGCGATGTCACAGACATGCGGCCCCTCGTAATTGCCCCAGCAGATATGCACGCGCACCTTGTCCTGCGGCACCTCCTGCAACGCGTGATTGAGCGCCTCGACATGGCTTGCGGCGATGCGCAGGAACGCCTCGTCGTCCAGATCGGCAAACAGCATGTGCCGCGACAGGGCGAGATCGGGGCAGTCGATCTGCAGATCGAGCCCCGCAGCGGCGATGGTCTCGTATTCGCCCTTCATCGCATCGGCCAGCGCGGCCAGATAGGCCTCGCGGCTGGGGTAGTGGGCGTTCTGCAGAAAGAGCGAGATCACCCCGGGCGAGGCGGCATTCATGAACGCGCGTTCAACCCCGTGCGCGGCCATCGCCGCCCTGAGATTGGCAATGTCCTTTTCCAGCTCGCCATTGTTCTTCGCGCGGACCTCGCCGACGCATTGCGGCCGCGCATATTGCGGCGTGCCGCCGGCCTCGGCCAGCCGCTTCAGAAAGCCGGGATAGAGCTTCAGATCGGCCGGGGCGTTGCGCGGGGAATCGCCGTCAAACCCGGTATAGCGGTCCTTGACATAGGTGGCGTAGGAGATCTTGGAGGTCTCGCCATCCGACACGATGTCGATTCCGGCCTCGCGCTGCCGGCGCACCGTGTCGGACACCGCGCGGCGCATGCAGGCATCGAATTCCGCCTGATCGAAGGGCTCGCCCCGTTCGCGGGCGAAGATGAAATCCACCACCTCCTGGCTGCGCGGCAGCGAGCCGACATGGGTTGTTCTGATTGCGGTCATCCGAATCCCCGTTCCGGTTTCGACCGATTATCTCGCATCTGTAGCGCATGGGCGCCAGCCTCCGGCGTCCGGGTCGCGAATTGCCTCGCCCGGCGGGCATTCGCGCGGCGGGCCTTGAAATGACTGACCGGTCGGTTATTTATTGGATGTCAATCGAAGGTGCGAGATGACCGGCAAGCGCAAGCCCAAGTTCCGCCGCCGCGCCGGGGACCGCCCGGACGAGATCCTCGACGCAGCGCTGAGACTGTTCCTGAAACACGGATTCGCGCAAACCACCGTCCAGAGCATCGCCGCTGCCGCCGGATTGTCCAAGGGCGCGCTCTATCTCTACTTTCCCTCCAAGGAGGCGCTGCTCGAGGGGCTGGTCAACCGTGCCGTCGCCCCGGTGGCCGAGCGGGTGGTCGCCGATCTTTCGGAACGCCGCGACCATCCGCGGCAGGCGATCGCGCAGGCATTGTCGGGCTTTGCCGCCGCGCTCGAGGACGAAAGGACCGTCGCGGTGCCGATGCTGGTCATCCGCGAGGCACCGCAGCTGCCCCGCATCGCCGCGATCTACCGCGAGCGGGTGCTCTCGCGCGTCCTGCCGGCGCTGGTCGGGCTGATCGAGGATGGCATCGCCCGCGGGCTGATCCGGCCGGTCGATGCCGAGCTGACCGTGCGCACCCTGGTCGGGCCGGTGGTTGCGCATGTCATCCTCGCCCGGGTCTTCGGGGTGGTGCCGCCGGGCGGGCTGGCGCTCGAGCGTTTCGTCGCCCACCATCTCGACATCGTGTTCCGCGGCCTCGATCCGGACCGGCAGGGAGGCCGATCATGAGCGATCTGACCCAGTGGCTGATCGGCCTGCTGGCGCTGGTCTTTCCCGGGCTGGCCGAGCCCGAGCCGACCGGTTTCAACGGCTATGTCGAATCCGATTACGTCTATGTGGCCGCGCAGGCGGCCGGGCGCATCGTGGCGATTTCCGTCGAGGAGGGCGACCGGGTGGCCGAGGCGCAGCTGCTGTTCAGCCTCGAGAACACCCAGCAGGTCGCCGCGGTGCAGGCGGCCGAGGCGCGGGTCGAGATGGCCGTGGCCCGGCTCGACGATCTGCGCACCGGCAGCCGTGCCGAGGAGATCGCCGTCATCCGGGCAGAGCTGGCCCGGGCCAAGGCCGAGCGCGACCTCGCCGCGGCCAATCTCGCCCGCGGCCAGCGCCTGCTGGAGAAGGGCAACATCTCGCAGGCGCAATTCGACAACGAACGCGCCGCGCTTGAAAGTGCCAGGGCCAGGGTCGCCGAGATCGAGGCGCGGCTGCGCGTGGCCGAACTGCCGGCCCGCGATTCCCGGCGCCAGGCCGCCGAGGCCGAGCTGGAGGCGGCCCGGGCCGAAGCGGCGGCCGCCCGCGCGGCCCTCGATGACCGGGTGGTGTTCTCGCCCGTTAACGGTACCGTCGACCGGGTGTTCTACGAGACCGGCGAGGTGGCCGGCGCCGGCGCGCCGGTCATCTCCATCCTGCCCGAGGGCGGGCGGAAGGCGATCTTCTTCATCCCCGAGGCGCGCCGCGCCGCCTTTGCCATCGGCGACGAGATGGCGGTGACCTGCGATGGCTGCGGCGACGGCATCCGCGCCCGCATCACCCGCTTTGCCAGTGCGCCGCAATACACGCCTCCCATCATCTACAGCCGGGACGAACGCAGCCGGCTGGTGTTTCTCGCCGAGGCGGCAATCGAGGACGGCTCGGGCCTGCATCCCGGCCAGCCGATCACGCTGGAGCCGCTGCCATGATCACGGTGGCCGGGCGCAGCTCGGCGGGGCCGGAGCTGGCGATCTCGGTCACCGGCCTGACCAAGCGCTTCGGCAACAGGACCGTGGTCGACGATTTCGACATGGATGTGCCCAGGGGCACAATCTACGGCTTTCTTGGCCCCAATGGCAGCGGCAAGACCACCACCATCCGCATGATGTGCGGGCTGCTCACCCCCGATGGCGGCGGCGGCACCTGCCTCGGCTTCGACATCCGCAGCCAGTCGCAGCAGATCAAGGAGCGGGTGGGCTACATGACCCAGCGCTTCTCGCTCTACGAGGATCTCACCATCCGCGAGAATCTCGATTTCATCGCCCGCATGTACGGGGTGCGCGGGCGGCGGGCGCGGGTGGACCGGGCGCTGGAGGAACTCGGGCTCGCCGATCGCGCGCGCCAGCTGGCCGGCACGCTGTCTGGTGGCTGGAAACAGCGCCTGTCGCTGGCCGCCTGCATGATCCACGACCCCGAGCTGCTGCTGCTCGACGAGCCGACCGCCGGGGTCGATCCCAAGGCGCGGCGCGACTTCTGGGAGCAGATCCGCCGTCTGGTCGATGGCGGCATCACCGCGCTGGTCTCCACCCACTACATGGATGAGGCGGTGCAGTGCGACTTCATCGCCTATATCGCCTATGGCCGCAAGCTGATCGCCGGCAAAGCGCGCGAGATCCCGCGCCGCATCGGCCTTGCCATGTGGCGGGTCGAAGGCGAGAATCTTGGCGCGCTGGCCGAGGAGCTGCGCGCCTGCCCCGGCATCGACCAGGTGGCCCGGTTCGGGTCGGTGCTGCATGTGGTCGGCACCGATGCCGCGGCGCTCGACGCGGTCGCCGAACGCTTTGCCCGGCGCGGGCCACAGACATGGACCCGCGACGAGCCGGGGCTGGAGGATGCCTTCATCCACCTCATGGCAGGGGCGCAGGACAATTTTGCCGACAGGATCGCGTCATGAGCTGGTTCTCGCCCCGCCGGTTCATGGCCGTTCTGGCCAAGGAATTCATCCAGATGCGGCGCGACCGCGTCACCTTCGCGATGATGATCGGCGTGCCGCTGATGCAGCTTCTGCTCTTCGGCTATGCCATCAACACCGATCCCAAGCATCTGCCGACGCTGGTGGAGATGGGCGATGAAAGCCCGGTTGCGCGTGCAGTGCTGATGGGGATGAAGACCTCGGATTATTTCGACTTCCAGGGCATCGTCACCAGCGCCGCGGAAGGCGACCGGGCGCTGCGCGACGGGCGGGCGAATTTCGTCGTGGTCATTCCGCCCGGTTTCCAGCGCGACATGGTGCGCGGGCGGCGGCCTTCGATCCTGCTGTCCGTCGATGCCTCCGATCCCACCGCGGCGGGCGGGCCGGTGGCGGCGCTGGGCGGCATCGTCGATGCGGCGCTGAAATCCGCGCTCGACGGACCCCTGCAATACGCCGCGCCGGAACCGCCGCCCTTCGACTATGTGGTGCATCTGCAGTTCAATCCCGAGGGGCGGACCTCGACCTACATCGTGCCCGGGCTGCTGGCTGTGATCCTGTCGATGACCATGGTGATGATCACCGCCGTCGCCATCGTGCGCGAAAGCGAGCGCGGCACCATCGAGACGCTGATCTCCTCGCCGGTGCGACCGATCGAGGTGATGGTGGGCAAGATCATGCCCTATGTGCTGGTGGGATACATCCAGACCATCGTGTTCCTCACCGCTGCCGGCCTGCTGTTCCAGGTGCCCTTCACCGGTTCGGCGCTCGCCTTCTTCATCGGCTTCAACCTGTTCGTGATCACCAATCTGGCGCTAGGCTTCCTGATCTCGACGGTGGCGCGCTCGCAGATGCAGGCGATGCAAATCAGCTTCTTCACCATCCTGCCCACCATCCTCTTGTCGGGCTTCATGTTCCCCTTCGCAGGCATGCCGGGCTGGGCGCAGACGCTGGGTACCGCGATCCCGGCCACCCATTTCCTGCGTCTGGTGCGCAAGGTGATGCTGAAGGGCGCGATGGTGCAGGACACGCTGCAGGACATGGCCGCGATCACGGTGATCATGTTCGTGATCACGGCCATCGCGATCGCACGCTACCGCCAGACGCTGGATTGAGGCGCCTCCGGACCGAAACCTCCCGCGTCGAGAGGCGGCGCCTGCCCGGGGCGCGGGTGGACGCACCCGCCGCGGGGCGGGTGCTGTCCGGGCTGACGCCCGGCAGGGCAATGGCCACCGGCGGGAAGCCCCCCCGAGGGGGGTCTGCGATCCGAACCGCCCGAGGTCCGGCCGTCAGGACTTTTCCGGCATCGGCGGCTGGGGCGGGGCGTAGAATTCCTGGTCGCTGGTATCGTCGCTGCGCCGGAAGGGCCGCCGCATCCGCACCCGTGTGCCGTTGGCCTCGGCCTCTTCCTGCGCCTTGCGCAGCGCCTCGGCGGTCTGTTCCGACCAGGGCAGCGTGTAGGCGCGCGGCGTGGTTTCGTCCGGCAGCAGCAGCCACAGATGGATCGCCTCGCCCTCGACATTCATCGAGGCCACGATCGAGACCTCCTCCGTGTCGCGCTGCAGAACCTCCAGCCGGGCCGGCTTGGGACGGCCGAGAATGGCAGTCCCTGCGATGTAACCCGCCGCCAGCACGCCGGCAGCGAGCACAAGCGCGCCGGCCTTGACCGCAATCCGCGCCGGGGACTGGATGACCAGCGCGGCCAGAGCGACGGTGAGCACCAGAAGCGCCAGAAATGCGAAGAAGAGATCGGTCATGTCCACTGACCTCCGCACAGCGGTCGGGCGTTGGCGATGCCGCGCCCCGGGGCAGGGGGATTGACCGGGATCCACCCACGGGGGCGAAGTCGACGGGTTGTGCGCGCGATGATTTCGGTTGCCGGTCGCATGCCGCTCACCCCGCTCATTTCACGCTGCGCAGCTGCTTGGGCAGCCGGTTGAGGCTGTCGCGCACCAGAGCGCCATTGGCATCGAGCCGGAAACGCTGCACCGTGATCTCCTCGCCCTGGCGGTTGAGTTCGACCCGCCGTGACGCGATCCGCTCCAGCGTTCCGTTGACCGGGTTGCGCAGCGAGATGGCGACCTCGACGCTGACGGGCGGGGTTTCCTTGCGCAGGCTGTATAGGTGCAGGTTGACAATATACTCGCCCGCCGGCGCGCCGCGGCTGAAGGCGAATTCGTAGTTGAGCCCGGTCAGGTCGCGCTCGGTGCCGAGATCGTCGCGCAAGAGGTCAAAGAGCTCGCCATTCTTGCGCGAATAGCCCACCGGCTTGTCGCCCGGCCCCTGCACCCAGAGATCGACATCGCTGCTCGATCCGTCGGCCCAGCGCGCCTCCACCACGATATTGCCGGCGGGCTTGGCGGTGTCATCGGCCTTGGGCGGGTTGAGATGCGGCAGCATCAGCACGACGATGGTCACGAAGCCGAGCAGGGTCAGCATGATGACGTCGCGAAAGACGGTGCCGCTGTCTTCCTCAGCTTCGTGCATGGCTTTCCCCCAGCGCCACCAGACGGTTGACCAGCCTGGCCGAGCTGGCGACCAGCATGCGGTAATTGACACCCAGCCACAGGTTCAGAACCGCACCTTCGAGCGTGGTGTAGAGCGCGATCGACATCCCCTCGATCAGCCGCGAGACCATGGCCGAGGTGTCGGCAAGGTTGGTGGCGCTTTCCGCCGAGACGCCCGAGAGCGCGATGATGAAGCCGAGCACGGTCCCGATCAGTCCCAGCAGCACCAGGCTGCCGGCGAAATGCTGGACGGACGCGATGCGGGAGGAGGCGAAGACGCGGAGCGTGGCGGCGGTGATCGCGCGGCTGCCGGCGCTGCGGCCACGCACATTGACCAGATAGCCGGCGATGAAATCGTCCGCCCGGCCGCCTTCGCCGCCGATGCTGGCCATCTCGCAGCTGATGATCCAGCCCTTCCAGAAGGAAAGCGCGAGCCCAAAGACGAACACGCCGGCGATGACATAGGTCAGCCCGGTGGCGTCGGTGGCAAAGATCGGCTGCGCCCAGCCATGGATGAAGGTGACGACGGTGACGGACAGGGCAGCGAGATTGAAAAGCGCCATCCAGAGGATGGTGGAGAAACTTCGTGAATTCGCAGCCGGCTCCGGGTGCGGGTCCGCCCGCATCTCCGCGACGCCCTGACGGGTCGTCATCTCGGGCTGCAGAACTTCAATGTTCATATTCGGGCCCCTTTCAGCCTTTGCGCCGCACAAGCGGACGCTATCGCCTCGGGCTATTCCAAGCGCTCCCTTCCCTGTCTGCCGGTAGATCGTGCACCGTTACGCCAAATTTTCGCCGAATCGGCTTTAACAGAGCCTAACCATTTTCTTGCAAAAATATGGTTACCGTAAGGCAGGAGCAAAACGGCACCGCGACGGAAGTTGTAGCCTCGTGAACGGGCAGACACTGCGCCGTTACCGGGCTATGGGGCAGCAGGTGCCGCGATTACTTGACCGCAATCCCGGGCATTCCGCACCATTTCCGGTCTGGAGCTTTCAGGAGCGCGAGGGAGCGGAAACCGGTCGCGAGAGGGAGGTCTGCGCGGCGAGCCGCCTGACCGGCGGGTTACCCTTCGGGGACGGGTGCCGTCACCCGGCCAGACGCTCGATGGCGGCCACCGCCGCCTCGATATCGGCTTCCTCCGCGTCGAACTGGCCGACCACGAAGCGGATCACGAATCTGCCTTCATGCATGGTCTGGGTCAGATAGGTGGTGCCGTCGCGGTTGATCGCCTCGATCAGGGCGCGGGTGGCGTCCTCGCCATCGACATGGGCAAAGGTGAACAGCGACAGCCGCGGCTCGGTCACGATCTCCAGCTTCGGATGACTGCGCAGCCTTTCGCAGGCGGCTTCGGCCCAGCCGATGTGGTTGCGGATCATCGCCCGCAGCCCGTCGAGCCCGTAGGCGCGCAGCACGAACCACAGCTTCAGCGCCCGGAACCGCCGGCCCAGCGCCGGCGACCATTCGGAGAAGTTGACGATTTCGGACTGGCCCAGCGTCTGCAGATAGTCGGGCCGGAGCCCCAGCGTGCGTACCTGATCGGCCGGATCCCTGAGCAGCTGCACCGAGCATTCCGCCTGCGCGCCCAGCCATTTGTGCGGGTTGAGCACGATGGAATCGGCCATCTCGGCACCTTGCCACAGCGCGCGCAGCTCCGGGCAGATCATGGCGATGCCGGCCCAGGCCGCATCGATATGGCTATAGAGCCCCTCGGCACGGGCGATTTCCAGCACCTCCGCCACCGGGTCGGAAGCCCCGATGCCGGTGCCGCCCACCACCGCGATCACGCCCGCCGGCAGATGGCCCGCCGCACGGTCGGCGGCGATGGCGGCACGCAGCGCCTCCGGCTTCATGGCGAAGTTGTCATCCGTCTCCACGCTGACGAGGTTCTCGTCGCCGATCCCGGCGATCCAGCACGCCTTGCGGATCGAGGAATGGTTCTGCGGCGAGGCATAGATGCGCAGCCGCCCCTGCCCCGACAGACCCTGCGTGTTGCCGCGCCAGCCCAGCGCCCGTTCCCGCATGGTCAGCACGGCGCAGAGCGTGGACGAGGAGGCGGTGTCCTGAATGGTGCCGGAAAACCCCTCCGGCAGCCCCACCGCCTGGCGCATCCAGTCGACCATGCGGGCTTCCATCTCTGTCGCCGCTGGCGAGGTCTCCCACAGCATGCACTGCACCGCGATGCCGGTGGCCAGATGCTCGGCGATCATCGAGGCACGCGAGGCGTTGGCGGGGAAATAGGCCAGAAAGCGCGGATGCTGCCAGTTGGTCAGCCCGCCCGGCACGATGCGCTCGAAATCGGCAAAGATCTCGGCCATCGGCTCGGCCTCATCGGGCGGTGACGCCGGCAAGAGCGCCGCGGTCTCGCCCGGGGCCACATCCGGCCGCACCGGCCGCTCGCGCAGCCCGTCGAGATAATCGGCGGTGAAATCGACCGCCCGATGCGCCCAGTGGCGGTAATGCTCGTTATCCATCGACGCGCTCCGTTGGTTCGGCCGGCCGGACCCGCGACCCGCCGGCTTCGCCTCATGCCGCGGCGGCCCGTTGCGCGGCGAAGGCCGCGATCCGGCGCATCGCATCTTCCAGCGCCGCATCCTCGCAGGTCAGCGCCACCCGCAGATGCCCCGCCGCCGCCTCGCCGAAGCTCTCGCCCGGCATGACGGCAATGCGTTCCTGATCGAGCAGCGCCTCGGCAAAGGTCTTGCCCGTCATGCCGGTGGCGCGGATGTCTAGCATCAGATACATGCCCCCCTTCGGCGGCAGCAGGCGGATGGCATTGGCCCCTTCCAGCGCCTTCAGCGCCAGATCGCGCCGGCGGCGATAGCGCGCGGCGGTCTCGGCCTCGATCGCATCGCCCTCGCGCAGCGCATGCAGCGCCGCGTGCTGGATGAAGCCCGGCACGCCATAGGTTGTGGTGACGCTGAGCTCCTCCATGCGGTCGATCATCTCCTCCGGCCCGCAGACCCAGCCGATACGGAAGCCCGTCATCACATGGCTTTTGGACATCGAGCCGATCACCAGCGTGCGCCCGGCCATGCCCGGCAGGCTGCGCGGGCTCAGATGCGCGCCCTCATGGACCTGCCCGGCATAGACCTCGTCGGAGACGAGCCACATGTCCTCGGCCCGCGCCACATCGGCGATCGCCTCGACCGTCTCGCGGGAATAGACCGCACCGGTGGGGTTGTGCGGCGAGTTGACCAGCATCAGCCGGCAGCCCGGCGCCTGCGCCTCCAGCTGGGCGCGGGTCGGCTCGAAGCCGTTTTCCGACACGGTCTGCAGTTCCTCCGGCACTGCGCCGGCCGCGCGCACCGTTTCGGGATAGGTCGGGTAGTAGGGGGAAAGAATCAGCGCCCGGTCGCCCGGATCGAGCCCGGCCATCATGGCGGCGAAAAGCGCGGCCTGCCCGCCGGTGGTCACCAGGATGTTGCCCGGGCCGGTCGGCACGCCGCTTCGCGCCTGCTCGCGACGGGCCAGCGCCGCGCGCAGCTCCGGCAGCCCGGCCATGTGCGAATAGCCCGTATGCCCGGCCCGCGCCGCCTCGGCCATCGCGGCGATCACCGTCTCGGGCGTGGTCCAGTCGTGATCGCCGATGGTCAGGGTGACGATCTTCTCGCCCGCCTCCTTCATCCGCCGCGCGCGCGAATAGAGCGCCCAGGAATCCCCGGCCGGGGCGGCAATGGCGGATATGCGGCGCGAGGGACGCATCAGAGCGTGCGGACGCTGCAGCCGCTCAGCACCTTCACCTCGCGCGAAAGCTGGGTGACATCGCGGAACGCCGCGCGCCACTCGGCCATGTGCGGGGTGTTGAAATGTGCCTCCAGATGCGCCTCGCTTTCCCATTCCTCGTAGATGCGGATGCAGCCCGGACGGCCGATATGCTCGGCGAAGGTATAGAGGATGCAGCCATCCTCCTTCGCCGTTTCCGCCATCATCCGGATGGCGGCCGGGCGCAGACGCTCCATGTCCTCCGGCGCCACGACGATCTCTCCGCTCACCACGATCATGCCGCGTCCTCCCTAGATTGCCGCGCCATTGGTGACAGCCACAATGGGGATTGCCAAGAGGGTCCGATTGCGGCATGAGGGCGCCATGAGCAGGCTGCCCATCATCTTCGGGATCTGCATTACCCGCTGACATACCGTCCGCGGCGCTCGCCACGTGTTCCCTCAAGATGTGCACAGCCAGGCCCGCCGCGGCGAAACCGCGAACGAGGCCGATGACCGCGATTGAGCTCTACAACACCGCCACGCGCCGCAAGGAACGGCTGAAGCCGCTCGATCCGCGGAACGTGCGCATCTATGTCTGCGGCCCTACCGTCTATGACCGCGCGCATCTGGGCAATGCGCGGCCCGTAGTGGTGTTCGACGTGCTCTTCCGGCTGTTGCGCCATGTCTACGGGGCCGAGCACGTCACCTATGCGCGCAACTACACCGACATAGATGACAAGATCATCGCCAGGGCCGAGGCGACCGGCCGCAAGGTGCGCGAGATCACCGACGAGACCATCCGCTGGTACGAGGAGGACATGGAGGCGGGCCTCGGCACCCTGCCGCCCACACACAAGCCGCGCGCCACCGAATACCTCGGCCAGATGATCGCCATGATCGAGCGGCTGATCGCGAAGGGCCACGCCTATGCGGTCGATGGCGAGGTGTTCTTTCGCGTCCGCTCCGATCCGCGCTATGGCCGGCTGTCGGGCCGCACGCTGGAAGGCATGCGCGCGGGCGAGCGGGTCGAGGTCGATCCGCGCAAGGAAGATCCGATGGATTTCGTGCTCTGGAAGCCCTCGGACATCGAGGGCGCGGCGTTCCCGAGCCCCTGGGGCATGGGCCGGCCGGGCTGGCATATCGAATGCTCGGCCATGGCCGAGGAACTGCTGGGCGAGCGCTTCGACATCCATGGCGGCGGGCGCGACCTGATCTTTCCCCATCACGAGAATGAGATCGCCCAGAGCCTGTGTGCGCATGGGCTGGAGAGCGGCGGCGCCGAGGGCATGGCCCGGATCTGGATGCATAACGAGATGCTGCAGGTCGAGGGCAAGAAAATGTCCAAGAGCCTGGGCAACTTCTTCACCGTGCGCGATCTTCTGGACCGCGGAATTCCGGGCGAGGTGATCCGCTTCATGCTGCTCTCGACGCACTACCGCAAGCCGATGGACTGGACCGAGGCCAAGGTGCGCGAGGCCGAGGAGACGTTGCGCAGGTGGCGGGGTCTGGTCGAAGGCACCGAGCCCGCCGCGGAAGTCGCCATGGCAGTAGTCGATGCGCTGGCCGACGATCTCAACACGCCGCTTGTGCTTGCCCAGCTGCACGAGATGGCGCGCGCGGGCAGGGCGGCAGAGCTGAAGGCGAATGCGGCGCTCATGGGTCTGCTGGGCGACGAGCTGGGGGGCTGGGAGCGGGCGCCGCAGGCAGGCGCCGACGTGGCCGCGCGCATCGAGAAACTGCTGGCCGCGCGGCTGGCCGCGCGCAAGGCGAAGGATTTCGCACGGGCCGACGCCATTCGCGAAGGCTTCACCGCGGCGGGGGTGGTGATCAAGGACACGCCTGAAGGCACGGTGTGGGAGCTGGCGCCCGATTTCGACCCCGCCAAGCTGGAGGCGCTAGATTGAGCGGACAGCTGCGCCACCGCCCTTGGCATGCACGGAACGCTTGCGTTCCGGGCAGCGCCCGCCCCGCCCCCCAGGGCGGGCGCTTCGCGCCGCCCTCGGGCCGGGCTCTGCCCTCTGGCAGTTCTCATTCGGACGGGGGGACCACTCCATGACCACCGAACGCCTCTACCTCTTCGACACCACGCTGCGCGACGGCCAGCAGACGCAGGGCGTGCAGTTCTCCACCCTCGACAAGCAGCGCATCGCCGCGGCGCTCGACGAGCTTGGCATCGACCATATCGAGGGCGGCTGGCCCGGCGCCAATCCCACCGACAGCGAATTCTTCGCCGCCCCGCCGAAGCTCAAGACCGCCACCCTGACCGCCTTTGGCATGACCAAGCGCTCGGGCCGCTCTGCGGAAAACGACGACGTGCTGGCCGCGGTGGTCAATGCGAACACCCCCTCGGTCTGCCTGGTGGGCAAGACGCATGACTTTCACGTCACCACCGCGCTCGGCGTCACGCTGGAGGAGAATGTCGACAACATCCGCGACTCCATCGCCCATCTCGTGAAGCTGGGGCGCGAGGCGCTGTTCGATGCCGAACATTTCTTCGACGGCTACAAGGCGAACCCGGACTATGCGCTCGCCTGCCTGCGCGCGGCATTCGAGGCCGGCGCGCGCTGGGTGGTGCTGTGCGACACCAATGGCGGCACGCTGCCGGCCGAGATCGGGCGCATCACCGCCGAGGTCATCGCCGCCGGCATCCCCGGCGGGAAGCTCGGCATCCATACCCATAACGACACCGAGAACGCGGTGGCCGGCACGCTGGCGGCCGTCGATGCCGGCGCGCGTCAGGTGCAGGGCACGCTGAACGGTCTGGGCGAGCGCTGCGGCAACGCCAATCTTACCTCGCTGATCCCGACGCTTCTGCTCAAGGAACCCTATGCCAGCCGTTTCCGCACCGGGGTCGGGCTCAAGAACCTCGCCCGGCTGCGCCACGTCTCGCGGCTGCTCGACGAAATCCTCAACCGGGTGCCCAACCGGCATGCGCCCTATGTCGGCGCGGCGGCCTTCGTGCACAAGGCCGGGCTCCATGCCTCGGCCATCCTCAAGGATCCTTCCACCTACGAGCATATCCGGCCCGAGCTGGTCGGCAACGAACGGGTGGTGCCGATATCCAACCAGGCCGGGCAGTCCAATCTGCGCCGGCGTCTGGCCGAGGCGGGCATCGAGGTGAAGCGCGGCGATCCGGCGCTGGCGCGGATCCTCGATCTGGTCAAGCGGCGCGAGGAGGCGGGCTTTGCCTATGATTCCGCCGCCGCCTCCTTCGAGCTGCTTGCGCTGCGCGAGCTGGGCCGCATGCCGCGCTTCTTCGACATCGAACGCTACCGGGTG
>RFIR01000381.1 GCA_003695135.1 Alphaproteobacteria bacterium
GCCCGGCGAAATACTCGTAGCCCGAATGCCCGATCATGCCGCTGAGCTGATCGAAGATGCGCAGGGCGATGACCGACAGCGCCGGGACCGGCAGCACGAACCAGATCACGAGATAGAAGCCGTGCTCGATCAGCGTATCCACGGTGGTCGAGCAGTCGTTGCTCCACGCGCTGGGCGCCACCGCCTTGTGATGCAGCGCGTGGAAGCGGTAGAGGCCGGGCAGATGCAGCAGGCGATGGCCGAAATAGAACCAGGCATCGAAGATCAGCATGCAGATGACGAAGAAGACCGGCACCGACCACCAGCTCGCGGCCACGGGCGCCGGGGTCCAGCCCTGGCGCTGGGCAAACCAGCCGGCGGTCAGCAGCAGCGCCGAGACCGCCAGCGCCGAGAGCGAGGCGCGGATATCCTCGCCCCGGCGGCGCAGCCCGTCGCGCCCGGGCTGGATCCGCCGCTCGGGATGACGGGCATTGAGCCGCTCCAGCACCAGCCCGGTGGCGAAGTAGAGCCCCAGGCTCGCCGCGAGGACCGCCGCATAGAGAATGACGAATTCGAGCAGCACCGCGAACCTTTCCGTCCGAGTTCGACACGATCCGTGCCGGATGCCATCTGTGCCGGATGCCATGGCGCGGCGGGAAAATAGCGGAAGCGCCGAGGCAGGGTCAATGCACTGCCGCAGTGCCGCAGCGCCGGGAGTCTTCAAGCGCGCCCGCCGCCTGCCTACCTTTCGGGCGTGGCCTCTGCTATGTGGGGCCGAATCAGCCGGAGGATCCCGAATGCGCCCGTCCGGACGCGCTGCCGATGCAATTCGGCCCGTCAGCATCGAGACGGGCGTCAACCGCTATGCCGAAGGCTCCTGCCTGATCCGCTGCGGCGAGACCCATGTCATCTGCACCGCCTCGATCGAGGAGCGGGTGCCGCCCTTCCTGCGCAATACCGGGCTGGGCTGGGTGACGGCCGAATACGGCATGCTGCCGCGCGCCACCCACAGCCGCAGCGCGCGCGAGGCCAAGCGCAGCCAGTCCGGCCGCACCCAGGAAATCCAGCGCCTGATCGGGCGCAGTCTGCGGGCCGGGCTCGACCGCGCCGCGCTGGGCGAGCGCCAGATCGTGGTCGACTGCGATGTCATCCAGGCCGATGGCGGCACGCGCTGTGCCGCGATCACCGGCGGCTGGGTGGCATTGCGCCAGGCGGTGGACAGGCTGATGCAGGCCGGCGACGTGAAGATCGACCCGCTGACCGAGCAGATCGCCGCGGTCAGCTGCGGCATATCCGGCGGTGTCGCCATGCTCGATCTCGACTATGCCGAGGACAGCACCACCGGGACCGACGCCAATTTCGTGATGACCCGCAATGGCGGGCTGGTGGAGGTGCAGGCCTCGGCCGAGGGCGCGACCTTCAGCCAGGCGGAACTGGCCGAGATGATGCGGCTGGCCGCAGCCGGCATTGCCGCTCTGGCCGCCAGTCAGGACGAGGCGCTGGGCAGGTCGGGGTGAGCAGGCCGGATCGCGGGGGAGGTGTCGGGAGTCGCATGCAGCTGTCCTCCTTCAGATGCGAGGTTCTGCTGGGCCAGGATCGCGAACCGTCCTGGCCGCGCATCGGCGACATCCTGGCGATGAACTTTCCCAAGTCGGGCGGCTCGCCGCGCATCGAGCCCCAGCGCGGCGGCCATGCCCAGCTTTCCTTCGGCCCGCTGATGGTCGAGGGGACCTTCATCAAGTATCCCTCGCCCGGCGCCCGCGATGTTGCGCATGCCGCGCATGTGGTGATCTATGCCGAGGCACCCGCGCCCTCGCCGGCGGCCCGCATCGAGCTGGCGCGGGTGGTCACGGCGATCGCCGGGGCGGTGGCGCTGCGCAGGGACTGCGTCGGCGCGATCTGGCAGGAAAACGAGCGGGTAATCCCGGTGGATGCGTTCCGCAACGGCGCGCTGCGGCTGGAGGAGGACGAGGACCCGCTGCCGATCTGGGTCGAGATGGTCTCGCGGCGCATCCCGGCCGACGAGGACCGGCCGGAGATGGGGACCATTCACACGGTGGGGATGGAGGCGTTCTTCGGCCGCGAGCTGGAGCTCGAGCTGGCCGAGGATGACGAGGCCACCCAGCGCGGCATCCTCGGCGGCATCGTCAGGCATCTGTTCCGCGACGCCGACGCGCTGCAGCACCGCGCCACCTTCCAGATCGAGAATGTCGGCGATTTCGTCGCCGACATGGAAGGTGAGGGCCGCTTCACCGATCGTCCGGTCTGCCGGCTGAAGCGGGTGCGCGCCGGCGATGCGGCGGCCGAGAAGCTCGGGACCGGCGGGCGCAGCGATCTGGAACGGCTGCGCGGCCGGCGCTGCACCGCGGTCATCCTGTTCGATCCGGTCCGCCTGCCCGAGCCCGAGGCGCTGATCCGGGCCGTCGAGCGTCACGCAAGGCGCATGGGGGTCAGCCCGACGCTGAGCGAACGCTCGCCGGAGCGGATCGTCGCCGACTGGGGCGTGGTGCGCGGCGGCGGGGCGCGGCGCTCGGAGATCATCCATCGCGGCTGGACCCTTCCGCCGGCGCTGGTCTCCTTCATCACCGCCGAGAATGCCGATGTGGTGGTCCGCCACCCCGAGCTGATGGGGGATTCGGCGCCGATCCTGATCCGCGAGGTGCAGGTCGATGCCGGACAGGCGCCCAGCATCCTGGGCGCGGCGCTGCTGGCGCATCTGTCGGCGGCCATCCTGTCGCTGCCGGGCAGCCGCGGGATCATCTGGCCGACCTCGGGCATCCTGATGCAGCGCCACGCGGCGCTGGACTGTTTCAAGGGCATGGCGATGGAGGTGCCGATCGAGCTCGGCGTGGCGCGGCTGGCGCTGGAGCTGGAAGACGGGCGGCGGGTCTTCGTCACCCGCGGGCTGGCCGAGCTCGGCGAGCAGGACGTGCTGATGACCTGCGACGATCCGGCCGATCAGCGCATGCGCAAGGTGTTCGATTCGCTGGTGCGGGCGCTGTTCACCCGTCACCTCACACGGCGCGGCGGCAGCTTCGTCAACGAGCTCGACGGGGCGGAATTCGAGCTCAACGAGGAAAGCATCGAGGGCATCGGCGCGGTACTGAAGGCGCGCATGATCAAGCCGCCGAAACCGCCCGCGGGCCTGTCGCGCCTGTTCCGGCGCTGGGGCTGAGAGCGATGGGCATCCCGCGCCGGCTGCTTCTGGCCACGCACAACCGCGGCAAGATCGAGGAGGTCGAACAGCTCCTTGGCCCGCAGGGTGTCGAGATCGTTTCGGCGCGCGATCTCGGCCTGCCCGAGCCCGAGGAGACCGAGCGCAGCTTCGAGGGCAATGCCCGCGTCAAGGCCCATGCGGCAGCCAGGGCGACCGGGCTGCCGGCGCTGGCCGACGATTCGGGGCTGGAGGTCGCGGCGCTGGGCGGCGCGCCCGGGGTCGACACCGCCGGCTGGGCCGAGACACCGCAGGGCCGCGACTTCGTCATGGCGATGGAGAAGGTCCATCGCCTGCTGGAGGAGCGCGGCGCGCCGCGTCCGCGCCGGGCCCGCTTCGTCTGCGTGCTGTGCCTGGCCCAACCTGATGGCGGCGACATGCTGTTTCGCGGCGAGGTCGAAGGGCAGCTCGTCTGGCCGATGCGCGGCCGGCTCGGCCACGGTTTCGACCCGGTCTTCCAGCCCGACGGTCACGATCTGACCTTCGCCGAGATGGCGCCGGAGGACAAGAACCGCATCAGCCACCGCGCCCGGGCGCTCGCCGCCTTCATGCGCGCGATGCAGGGCTGAGGCAGGCGCGCCGCGCGGCCCTGCGCGGGAAACGATTTGCAGGGGAGACCCGCCATGCCCGATTCGCGACGTCTGATCTCGACCGGCTCGCCCATGGAGGCGGAGATGGGCTACAGCCGCGCCGTTGTTCAGGGCGACTGGTGCTTCATGGCCGGGGTGACCGGATACGATTATGCGACCATGACCCTGCCCGCGGACCCGGCCGCGCAGGCGCGCAACTGCATCGCCACCATCGAATCGGTGCTGGGCGAGGCGGGGTTCGCACTGTCGGATGTGGTGCGGGTGACCCATTACGTGGCCGATCGCGGGGTGATCGCGGCGATACGGCCGGTGGTCGGCGCCGCCTTTGCCGCGATCCGTCCAGCCGCAACGCTGGTGGTGGCCGAGCTCTACGCGCCGGAGATGCTGGTGGAGATCGAGGTCACGGCATTTCGGGGATGAGCACGCAGCTACGGGATTCGGCAACCCGGCTGCCGGCGGAGCGCGCCGGGGCGACCGGTATCGGTCTCTATGTCCACTGGCCGTTCTGCGCCTCCAAATGCCCCTATTGCGATTTCAACAGCCATGTCGCCGGCGCAATCGATCACCACCGCTGGCGCGCCGCCTTCCGGCGCGCGCTGGCGCATGCGGCCGGCGAGACCGGGCCGGCCCGGCTCGCCTCGATCTTCTTCGGCGGCGGCACGCCGAGCCTGATGGCGCCAAGGACGGTCGCCGCGGTGATCGACGAGGCCACCCGGCTGTGGCGGCTCGATGCGGATGCAGAGATCACGCTGGAGGCCAATCCCGGCTCGGTCGAGGCCGGGCGTTTCCGGGGGTATCGGCTGGCTGGCGTCAACAGGATTTCCATTGGAATTCAATCACTTGATGATGAGGCGTTGCGTCGTCTGGGCCGGCTGCACAGCGCCGCCGAGGCGCGCATGGCGCTCGGCATCGCGCATTCGCTCTTCGACCGCTTGAGCTTCGATCTGATCTATGCGCGGCAGGATCAGAGCCTCGCCGGCTGGCGCGCCGAGCTTGCCGGGGCGCTCGATCTGGCGGGCGAGCATCTTTCGCTCTACCAGCTGACCATCGAACCCGGGACGAGGTTCGGCGATCTGGCGCGGGTCGGCCGGCTGCGCGGGTTGCCGCCGCCCGATCTGGCCGCCGACATGTTCGCGCTGACCCAGGAGATGTGCGAGGCGGCAGGGCTGCCGGCCTACGAGATTTCCAGCCACGCCCGGCCGGGTGGCGAGAGCCGGCACAATCTGATCTACTGGCGCGGCGGGGCCTATATCGGCGTGGGGCCGGGGGCGCATGGACGGCTGATGCGCGACGGGGTGTGGATTGCGACCAGCGACCGGCGCGACCCGGCGGCATGGCTGGCCGCGGTCGAGCGCAACGGGCACGGGCGGGCCGAGGAGACCGTCGTGAGCGGGTCCGAGCGCGCCGAGGAATTGCTGATGATGGGGCTGCGGCTGCGCGAGGGCTTCGACACCGCCCGTCACGACGCGCTGGCCGAGGCCCCGCTCGACCCGGTGCGCCTGGACGAACTGGTCGCGGCGGGGTTTCTGTGGCGCGAGGGGTCCCGCATCGGGACCACCGCGGCGGGGCGGCCGGTGCTCGATGCGCTGATCGCCCGGCTGCTTGGATGAGGCTGTGGCGATGATCACGCCGGGCAGCGGTATCGCCCGCGGACTGTGGCTGGCGCTGGGCGGGCTGAGCATGGCGCTGGGCCTGATCGGCGCGGTGCTGCCGCTGTTGCCGACCGTGCCGTTCCTGATCCTGTCGGCCTTCTGTTTCGGCCGCTCCTCGCAGCGGCTGCGGCTGTGGCTGGTCTCGCATCGCCATTTCGGGCCGCCGATCCGCGACTGGCAACGGGCCGGCGCCATCTCGCGCCGCGCCAAGTGGCTGGCGCTTGCCTCCTGCCTCGTCGCCTTCGCGATCTCGCTGATGTTGGGCGTGCGGCCGGTGCTGCTGGTCGTCCAGCTGGTGGCGCTGACCGGGGCGATGCTGTTCGTCTGGACCCGGCCGGAGCCGGTGCGCAGGCGGGGCTGAGGACCCTGCCGGTCAGCCGCCCGAGAGCAGCCGGCACAGCCCGTCGAGATCGTCGAGCGAGCGGTAGCGGATGCGCAGCTCGCCGCCGTTCTCGCCGCGATGCTCGATGCTGACCCTGAGGCCGAGCTGGGCGGAGAGATCGGATTCGAGCGCCAGCGTGTCGGCATCCTTGGCCGGAGCTGGTGCGCGCGGTTGCGATGGCTGCTTCGGCTTGCGCGCCAGCTTCTCGGCCTCGCGCACCGAAAGGCCGCGGCGCAGGATCTCGGTGGCCAGCCACAGCGGATCGGGCGCCGACAGCGCCGCCTTGGCATGGCCCTGGGTCAGCCGGCCCTCGCGCAGCCAGTCCTGTACCTGCTCGGGCAGGTTGAGCAGCCGCAGCAGGTTGGCGATGTGGCTTCGGCTCTTGCCCATCGCCTCGGCCAGCCGCTCCTGGGTGTGGCCGAAGCGTTCCATGAGCTGGCGATAGCCCATCGCCTCCTCGACCGGGTTGAGATCGGCGCGCTGGATGTTCTCGATGATGCTGAATACCAGCACTTCGGCATCGTCGAGTTCGCGGATGAGCGCCGGGATCTCGTGGCGTTGGGCCATCTGGGCGGCCCGCCAGCGGCGTTCACCGGCAACTATTTGATATTCCTGAGGATTATCCGGGGAAGGCCGCAGGATGATCGGTTGCAGCACGCCGCGTTCGCGGATCGAGGCCGCCAGTTCCTCCAGCTCCTCGGGGCGGAAGTCGCGCCGCGGCTGGTCGGGATTGGGCCGGATCAGCTCGACGGGCACCATGCGATCGGGCGTGGCCGCCTCGCCCGGCGGACTACCGGCAGCGGCATCGACGAGGCTGGTATCGGCCAGCAGCGCGGACAGCCCGCGCCCCAGCCCCCTGCGTTCGGATTTCTTCACCCTCTCCCCCGCTTCATGCCGCGCCACCCTGCCCTGCCCGCTCAGCGCACCGCATCGAGCGCCCGTTCCTCGCGCGCCAGCAGTTCGGCGGCGAGTTTCTGATAGGCGATGCTGCCGGCGCAGGTATGGTCATAGAGGATCGCCGGCATGGCATGGGATGGCGCCTCGGACAGGCGGACATTGCGCGGGATCATGGTCTCGAACACCAGATCGCGCAGATTCTCGCGCACATCCGCCGCGACCTGGGCCGAGAGGTTGTTGCGCCGGTCATACATGGTCAGGACGATGCCCATTGTGCGCAGCTCGGCATTGCGGGTCTGGCGGACCTCGCGAATGGTGATCAGCAGCTGGCTCAGCCCCTCGAGGGCGAAGAACTCGCATTGCAGCGGCACCAGCACCGAATGCGCCGCGATCATGCCGTTGAGCGTGAGGATGTTGAGCGAGGGCGGGCAGTCGATCAGCACGTAATCATAGCCGCCGCGCGGCCCGGTATCGCTGTCGTCGCGGATCGCGCGCCTCAGCCGGTGCAGGCGGGTGGGTTCCCCGGTCAGATCGGCATCGATCGAGCTCAGATCGGTGGTGGCCGGGGCGATGTCGAGGCCGGGCACCCGGGTCGGCACGCGGATACGGGCGAGCGGTGTCTGGCTGACGATGAGATCATAGGTCGACAGGCTGCGCTCGACCGCCGGAATGCCCAGCCCGGTGGAGGCGTTGCCCTGCGGGTCGATGTCGAGGATCAGCACCTTGCGGCCCACCGCCGCCAGCGCGGTGCCGAGATTGATGGCGGTGGTGGTCTTGCCGACCCCGCCCTTCTGATTGGCAATGGCGATGATCTGGCCGGCCGCCATCGGCTCGGCCTGGAAACGGCCAGGGTCGCGATCGGGCCAGTTATCGGACACGCGCCACTCCGGTGATGCGAAGAATTCTCGCCCCCGCCCGCGTTTGGCTGGGATGCTCGTCGATCTCCATATGCCAGTGCCGGCGGGCGCGGGTCAATTCGGATTCGCAACCCTCGCCCTTGGGAAATAGACACGCCCCTCCCGGTGCCAGCAGTGGCTGGGCGTAAGCAAGCAGTTTGTCCAGCGGTGCCAGCGCACGGGCGGTGATGACATCGAACGGTCCGACGGGCGGGGTTGCCGGGTCGGGTACCGGTTCCTCTCCAACTGCCGGCCGGAGATGCTCGATCCGGGCATTGACCACCCGGGCCGACAGCCCCAGCGCGGCGATGGCGGCGTGCAGAAAGGCGCATTTGCGCGCATCGCTCTCGATCAGCGTGACGGCAAGATCGGGGCTCAGATCGCGGGCGAGACAGTCAAGAACAAGGCCCGGCAGACCGGCGCCGGAGCCGAGATCGGCAAGTGTCCCGGCGCCCGGCGGGATGAGCGGCCAGAGCTGGGCGGAATCGGCGAAATGCCGTTGCCATATCGCCGAAATGCTATGTGGCGACACAAGATTTATGCGTTTGTTCCACTTGACCAACAAGTCATGGTAGTGCTCCAGCCGATCGATCGTTCCACGTGGAACATCGAAGCCGGGCTGGAACCGGTCGGATGCGGTCTCCGCCTTCAACTCACCCGCCTTGAACCGATCTGGGCGTCGGGACCGATCGTCTGCACGGCGTCGTCGCGCCGCAATCGTGCCAGCAGCAGGGTGAGGGCGGCCGGTGTCATGCCTTCAATTCGCGCCGCCTGCGCCAGGGTTTCGGGCCGGTGGCGGTCCAGCTTGGCCGCAAGTTCGGCCGACAGCCCCGGAATGCCGCGATAGGCGAAGCCGGCGGGGATAGGGATCGCCTCGTCGCGCTGCAACGCGGCGATGTCACGCGCCTGCCGCTCCAGATACACCGCATAGGTGGCATCGCGTTCAAGCTGCCCCGCGATTTCCGGTGACAGATCAGCCAGATCCGGCCAGAGACGGGCCAGATCTCCGAATCCAATATCGGGATAGGCCAGCAAATCCAGCCCGCTGCGGCGCTGGCCGTCTTGTGTCACCGCAAGACCCGCAGCCAGCGCCTCGGCGGCCGAGATCGAGTGCCCTTCCAGCTGGGCGCGACCGCGGTTCAGCGCGGCCATTCTGGTCTCGAAGGCGATCCTGCGGCTTTCGCCGACGCATCCCAGGGCAATGCCTGTGGGAGTCAGGCGCTGATCGGCATTGTCGGCACGCAGGCTCAGCCGGTATTCGGCCCGCGAGGTGAACATGCGGTAGGGTTCGCTGACGCCGCGCAGCACGAGATCGTCGATCATCACGCCAATATAGCTGTCGCTGCGGCTGAACCGCAGCGCATCACGGTCCTGTACCCGCAGCGCGGCGTTGAGACCGGCCGCGAGACCCTGTGCCGCCGCTTCCTCATAGCCGGTAGTGCCATTGATCTGTCCGGCCAGATAGAGACCGTCCAGCGCGCGCAATTGCAGATCGCTGCCCAGGGCCCTGGGATCGACATAGTCATACTCGATGGCATAGCCGGGCTGGAGGATCGTCGCCTGTTCCAGACCGGCGATGGAGTGGACATAGGCCGCCTGGACTTCGGCCGGCAGCGACGTGGAAATGCCGTTGGGATAGACGACATCGCTGTCGAGCCCTTCCGGTTCGAGGAAGATCTGATGCGAGTCGCGATCGGAAAAGCGGACCACCTTGTCCTCGATCGAGGGGCAATAGCGTGGACCCTGCCCGGCGATACGACCCGAATACATCGCCGAGTTGTCTAGATTTTTTCGAATGATGTCATGGGTTTGCGGATTGGTGCGGGTGATTGCACAGCTCAGCTGCGTCTGCTGCACCGTGCGGGTCAGAAACGACAGGAACACCGGGTCGTCATCGCCGGGCTGGGATTCGAGGCGGTCCCAGTCGATGCTGTCCCGGGCCAGGCGCGGCGGGGTTCCGGTCTTCAGCCGCCCCATGGGCAGATCGAGCGCCCGCAGCCGCTCCGCAAGACGATTGCTGGCGGCATCGCCGATGCGGCCGCCCGGCCAGCTCTGCAGACCCAGATGGATTCGCCCGCCGAGAAACGTGCCGGTGGTCAGCACCACGCTTGCCGCGCGCAGTGTCGTTCCATCGGCCAGCACGACACCTTGCACCGCAGCCTGGGTGACGATCAGATCCGCCACCTCGGCCTCGATCAGGACAAGCCCGTCCGTGGCCGCCAGTGCCGAATGCATGGCGGTCTTGTACAGCTTGCGGTCGCTCTGGGTCCGCGGCCCCTGCACGGCCGGTCCCTTGCGGCGGTTCAGCAACCGGTACTGGATCGCCGCCGCATCGCCGACGCGCCCCATCAACCCGTCCAGCGCATCGATCTCGCGCACCAAATGGCCCTTGCCGAGCCCGCCGATGGCCGGATTGCACGACATCTCGCCGATGCGGTCGAGACGATGCGTCACCAGAGCGGTGCGCACCCCCACCCGTGCCGCCGCATGCGCGGCCTCGCAGCCGGCGTGACCGCCACCAACGACGATGACATCAAACCCCGATCGGTCACGGTTCCGCATCCGCACTGGCGTCCTCCTGTGTCGTCTCGATGTTCCACGTGGAACAGTGAACGGGGCTACTTGCCGAGACAGAATCGGCTGAACACATCGTCGAGAACCTGCTCCACATCGACGCGGCCGACAAGCACGTCCAGCGCGCGAGTGGCGGCCCGCACATGCTCGGCAAACAGCTCCGGATGCCGATCCGGACGCGCGGGCGCCCCTTCCGCCGCCGCAAGATGCCGCAACGCCTCTTCCACCGCCCGCTGCTGATAGGCCCGGGTGAGCAACGACGCCCCTGCCGTGCGACCGGACAGCCGGGTGCCGACCAGCCGTAACAGATCATCGACCCCTTGCCCAGTCAGGCCGGACACAGCCAGATCGCGGCCGGTCGGTACGTCTTGCGCCAGATCCGCCTTGGCCTGGACCATGATGTCATCCTTTCCGGGTAAAATCCGCAGATCCCCGACCGTTTCACCAGCATCGAGCAGAAAGATGCGAAGATCGGCCGCCTGCGCCCGCACCTGCGCCCGGCGCACGCCTTCCGCCTCGATCTCGCCCTCGGCTGGCCGCAGCCCGGCCATATCCAAAAAAGTAACCGCCAGACCCCCAATATCTGCCCTCAACTCCAATATGTCGCGGGTTGTCCCGGCTTCTGTCGAAGTGATGGCGACATCGCGCCCGGCAATCTGATTGAGCAGGGTCGATTTGCCGGCATTGGGTCGGCCGACGATCGCGATTTCGAAGCCGTCGCGAATCCGTTCTGCCGCCGCGCTTCCTTCCAGCATCCGCGCCAGAGATGCCCGGACGTCTCCAAGCCGGCGATACAGGTCGGCCAGATCGAGCTCCGGCAGCTCTTCATCGGCAAAATCGATCCGCGCCTCGATCTGCGCCATCAGCGCGATCAGATCGCCCCGCAGCCCGGCAACAGCCCCGGACAGCTCGCCGCGCATGGCCCGCATGGCCTGGTCGTGCTGCGCCTCGGTCTCGGCCTGCAGCAGATCGCCCAGACCCTCGGCGCGGGTCAGGTCGAGCCGGCCCGCCTCCAGCGCCCGCCGGGTGAACTCGCCCGGCCGGGCCAGCCGCAGGCCCGGCAGGCTGCCCAGCCGCTCCATCACCGCCTTCACCACCGCGAGCGATCCATGCAGATGCAGCTCGGCCGCCGCCTCGCCGGTAAAGCTTCCCCCCTCGGGAAACAGCACCACCATGCCCTCGTCGAGCAGGCGTCCCCCAGCCCCGACCATCCGCCGCAGCGCAAGCTGCCGCGGCGGCGGCAACGGACCCGCAGTCAGCGCCCGCACTGCCTGCCAGCTGCGCGGACCCGACAGCCGGATCACCGCGATGGCCGCCACGCCATGACCGCTGGCCGGTGCGAAGATGGTATCCGCCGTGCGATCCCTGCCCCCGGCCGGTGCCATTGCCCCAGCCTCCGGCGCCTCAGGTGTTCATCGAATCGAAGAACTCGGCGTTGGTCTTGGTCTGTTTGAGCTTGGAGAGCAGGAACTCGATCGCATCCGTCGTGCCCATCGGATTGAGGATGCGGCGCAGCACGAACATCTTGGTCAGATCGCTCTTGGGAACCAGAAGTTCCTCCTTGCGGGTGCCGGACTTGAGGATGTCGATGGCCGGGAAGACCCGCTTGTCGGCCACCTTGCGGTCGAGCACGATCTCGGAGTTGCCGGTGCCCTTGAACTCCTCGAAGATCACCTCGTCCATGCGGCTGCCGGTGTCGATCAGCGCCGTGGCGATGATGGTCAGGCTGCCGCCTTCCTCGATGTTGCGGGCCGCGCCGAAGAAGCGTTTGGGCCGCTGCAGCGCGTTGGCATCCACGCCGCCGGTCAGCACCTTGCCCGAGGACGGCACCACCGTATTGTAGGCCCGCCCCAGCCGGGTGATTGAATCGAGCAGGATCACAACGTCGCGGCGATGCTCGACCAGCCGCTTGGCCTTCTCGATCACCATCTCCGAGACCGCGACATGACGCGAGGCCGGCTCGTCAAAGGTCGATGACACCACCTCGCCATTCACCGAGCGCTGCATGTCGGTGACCTCCTCCGGCCGCTCGTCGATCAGCAGCACGATGAGGTAGCATTCGGGGTGATTGGCCGAGATTGAATGGGCGATGTTCTGGAGAAGCACCGTCTTGCCGGTACGCGGCGGCGCTACGATCAGCGCACGCTGCCCCTTGCCCAGCGGCGCCACCAGGTCGATGACGCGGGCCGAGCGATCCTTGATGGTGGGATCCTCGATCTCCATCTTCAGCCGCTCGTCGGGATAGAGCGGCGTGAGGTTGTCGAAATGGACCTTGTGGCGGGCCTTTTCGGTATCCTCGAAATTGATGCGCGAGACCTTGACGATGGCGAAATAGCGCTCGCCGTCGCGGGGCGCGCGGATCACACCCTCGACCGTGTCGCCCGTGCGCAGCGAAAACCGCCGGATCTGGTTGGGGCTGACATAGATGTCATCCGGCCCCGGCAGGTAGTTCGCTTCCGGCGAGCGGAGAAAGCCGAACCCGTCCTGCAGCACTTCCAGCACGCCATCGCCGGAGATCTCCACATCGCGTTCGGCCATCTCCTTGAGAATGGCGAACATCATCTCCTGCTTGCGCATCGAGGATGCGTTCTCGATTTCCAGATCCTCGGCCATCATCAGGAGATCGGCCGGGCTCTTCTTCTTCAGATCGGCAAGCGAGATGTCGTTTGCGGCTTCAAGGGTATCCATGCGCGTTTCCGAAAAATGCAGGATGGGGGCTGGCGCAGGGTCGCGAAACCAGTAGGTCCGCAGTGTGGGCGCAGCGGGTTTAGGAGAGATTTCCCTCCTTGTCAAACCGGTTCGGTTCCATCCGCCTCAAAAGGGGCGAACCACGACCATGATCACGATCACCAGCATCAGCACGGTGGGAACCTCGTTGACCCGGCGATAGAACCGGGCGTCATGCCCGTTCGCGTCGGCGCGGAAGGACAGTTCCCAGCGGACGAGAAGGTGATGAAACCATGTCAGGGCCGAGATCGCGGCGAATTTCACCACAAACCAGATTTCGGTAAACAGATGGGAAATGCCGAGATTGATGACAAGCAGGGTCCCGAAGCTCCATGTCGCGATCATCGCCGGGTTCATGATGATCTTCAGAAGCCGCCTTTCCATTACCTTGAACGTCTCGGACATCTCGCTGCCCGGCGCGGCCCGCTCGGCATGATAGGCAAACAGCCTGGGCAGATAGAACAGCCCGGCCATCCAGGCAATGACCGAGGCGATATGCAGCGCCTTGATCCAGGGATGCGCGGCGGCGAGGAAGTCCATCATGCTCCGGCTGGCTCGACAGGTTGCAGGACGCCTGCTCATTATCCTTAATGAATATGAAAGAGAAGTTGTTGTTGATGAGAGGCGAAAAGCGGGGAAAAGTTCCATCCACCGGTATTCCACAGTGCCGGCGCGGAAGATCGAGGAACATGATCAATCACTATCCAATTGATATGTAAAATAAAATACCAGTCCAACCGGGTGTCGGACGGCAATGGCGACCAACTGCTCCGGCTTCATCCACAGGATTGTCCACAATCGGCGACGGTGAGGAAGCGGGCACATGGAATCGCGGCATTCCCGCCCGGAATCTCCGTCTGCGGCCGGCTGTGGGCAATCGGTCCGGATGCCCCTGCGGTTTCCACAGATTCTGCCCATTGCAAGCCACAGGGTTTCGCGTCATCAGGGCGCATGCCCGGACGCGAGATCACCCTGCACCTGATATCCGATTCTACGGGCGAGACCGTGCGCTCGGCGGTGGAGGCAGCAGCGAGCCAGTTCGGGCGCGGCGACTTCCGGCTCAGGCTGCACAATTTCGTGCGCAGCGAGGCGGCACTCGACGCCGCCTTTGCCGGGATTGCCGCCGAGGGCGGCGGCCTGATCGTGTTCACCATGGCCGACGATGCGCTGCGCGCCTCGCTGATGCGCCGCGCGGCGGGCGCCGGGCTGCGCGCCATCGACATTCTCGCACCGATCATGATCGCGCTCGGGGAACGGGCCGGGCAGGGACCGCTCGGCCGTCCGGGCGAACAGCATCGCATCGATGGCGGCTATCTCGACCGCATTGCCGCGATCGAGTTCGCGCTGGCCAGCGATGACGGGGCCGGTGCCGACAGGCTGACCCGGGCCGATGTGATCCTGATCGGCGCCAGCCGGACCTCAAAGACCCCGACCTGCGTCTATCTGGCCAATCAGGGGGTGCGCGCGGCGAACGTCCCGCTCCTGCCCGGCGAACCGCTGCCCGAGCCGGTGCTGCAGGCGCGCCGCGCCGGGGTGGCGGTGGTGGCGCTGACCGCCAGTCCCCAGCGCCTGGCGCAGGTGCGGCGGCAGCGGCTTGACGTGCTGGAAAGCACCGATCCCGGTGGCTATGCCGAACTCGAGCGCATTCGCGAGGAGGTCACCGCGCTGCGGCTGCTGTGCGAACGCCACGGCATCCCGGTCATCGACGTGACGAGGCGTTCGATCGAGGAGACCGCGGCCTCGATCCGCGCGCTCCTGCCGCAGGCGCCGGAGAAGGAGGCATGAGCGAGGCATTCGTCCTCGCCTCGGGCAGCGCCAGCCGGCTGGCGCTCCTGCGCAATGCCGGGCTCGAACCCCGCCGGCTGGTGCCGCGCATCGACGAGGCGGCAATCCGCGCCGCGCTGCAGGCCGAAGGCGCCGATGCCGGGACGATCGCCCTCCGGCTGGCCGAAACCAAGGCCTGCCGCATCTCGACCCGCGCGCCGCAGGCGCTGGTTCTCGGCGCCGACCAGATCCTGGTCTGCGACGGCGAGATCTTCGACAAGCCCGCCGATATGGCGGCCGCGCGCGCGACACTTCGCCGCCTGCGCGGACGCAGCCATCAACTGATCAGCGCCGCGGTGATCGCCGAGAACGGCGGCCCGGTCTGGCATCATCTCGGCCATGCAAGGCTGGAGATGCGCGCGTTTTCCGACCGTTTCCTCGATGCCTATCTTGACGCGGCCGGCGAGGTTGTACTTCAGTCCGTCGGCGCCTATCAGCTCGAGGCGAGGGGAGCGCAGCTCTTCTCACGCGTCAGCGGCGATTACTTCACCATCCTGGGATTGCCGCTGCTGGAAACACTGGACTACTTGCGGGTGCGGGGAATTCTTCTGACATGAGCGTGGACACACCCCTTCTGGCCGCCGTGATCGGCTGGCCCATCGGTCACAGCCTGTCGCCGCTGGTGCATGGCCACTGGCTGCGGCGCTACGGCATTCATGGCTACTACATCCCGATCGGGCTCAGGCCGGAGAATTTCGAGGCCGGCATCCGTGCGCTGCCGCGGCTGGGCTTTGCCGGGGTCAACGTCACCCTGCCCTACAAGGAAACCGTGCTGAACATGGCCAGCACCATCTCCGACCGCGCGGCGCTGATCGGGGCGGCCAACACCATCTCGTTCAAGCCCGACGGCTCGATCCATGCCGACAATACCGACGGCTATGGCTTCATCGAGAATCTGCGCCAGAACGAGCCCGATTGGAACCCCAAGGACGGGCCGGCGCTGGTGCTGGGCGCGGGCGGCGCGGCCAAGGCCATCGTCAGCGCATTGCTCAAGGCCGGGGTGCCGGAGCTGCGCATCGCCAACCGCACCCGCCAGCGGGCGCAGAACCTCGTCGAGATCTACGGCGCCAGGGTCAAGGTCATCGACTGGAACAAGGCCAGCCAGGCCGCGCAGGGTGCACGCACCGTGGTCAACACCACCTCTCTGGGCATGAAGGGGCACGGCTCGCTCAATTTCAGCTTCCAGTGGTGCGGATCGGACACGTTGATCACAGACATCGTCTACAACCCGCTGATCACCCCGTTCCTGGCCGAGGCGCGCGACCGCGGCCTGCGCACCGTCGACGGGCTGGGCATGCTGCTGCACCAGGCCGCGCCGGGCTTCCACCACTGGTTCGGGGTGCGCCCGGCGGTCGATCAGGCCCTGCGCGAGGCCGTGCTGCTGGGATGATCGTGCTCGGCCTCACCGGTTCTATCGGCATGGGGAAGACAACGACCGCGGCGTTCTTCCGCGAGGCCGGATTCCCGGTCTGGAACGCCGATGACTGTGTGAACCGGCTCTATGCCGAGGGCGGGGCAGGGGTGCCGGCCGTCGCCGGGCTGATCCCCGGCGTGGTCCGCGGCGGCCGGGTCGATCGCGACCTGCTGCGCCGGGCGGTGCTGAACGATCCCGGACTGCTTCGGCGCCTCGAGGGCATCATCCACCCGCTGGTCTATCTCGACCGCATGGAATTCGTCGAGGCCTGCCGCCGGACCGGCGAAAGGCTTGTCGTCTGCGACGTGCCGCTGCTGTTCGAATCCGGCAGCCCCGAGCTTTATGACCGGATCGTGGTGGTGACCGCCTCGCCCGAAATCCAGCGCGAGCGCGTGCTGGCCCGGCCCGGCATGACCGAGGCGGCCTTCGCGGCGATCCTGGCCCGGCAGCTGCCCGATGAGGAAAAGCGGGCGCGGGCCGACTATGTGATAGACACCTCGCAGGGCATGGACGCGGCGCGGGCCCAGGTGCGGGCGGTGATCACCGATCTTCTGGGGGAGGGCTGGGATGCGTGAAGTGGTTCTGGATACCGAGACAACCGGGCTCGATCCGCGCGAGGGGCACCGCATCGTCGAGATCGGCGCGGTGGAGCTAGCCAACCACCTGCCCACCGGCCGGGTCTATCACCAGTACATCAACCCCGAGCGTCCGATGCCGGCCGAGGCCTTCGCCGTGCATGGCCTGGGCGACGACTTCCTGCGCTCCAAGCCGGTGTTTTCGGCCATCGCCGATGCGTTCCTGAACTTTCTCGGCGACGCCCGGCTGGTGATCCACAACGCCGCCTTCGACATGGGCTTTCTCAATGCCGAGCTCGACAATTGCGGGCGGGCCCGCATCGAGGAGACCCGCGCCATCGATACCGTCGCCATGGCCCGGCGCATGTTTCCGGGCGCGCAGGCCTCGCTCGACGCGCTGTGCCGGCGCTTCGGCATCGACAATTCCCAGCGCGACAAGCATGGGGCGCTGCTCGATGCCGAGCTTCTGGCCGAGGTCTATCTGGAGCTGGTCGGCGGCCGCCAGCCTGGCCTGACCCTGCAGGGGCCGG
This sequence comes from Alphaproteobacteria bacterium, assembly GCA_003695135.1. Lineage (GTDB taxonomy): Bacteria > Pseudomonadota > Alphaproteobacteria > Rhodobacterales > Rhodobacteraceae > J013. Next base: position 17,255 of record RFIR01000381.1, read on the forward strand.
GCCGTGCCGATGACCGGGGTGGCGCGCGGGCGATGCCGGCCGCGCCGCCGCGACCGGTACCGCTCAAGCCGCGGCTGACCGCTGCCGAGCGCGCCGCGCATGCCGCCTTTGTCGCCGGGCTGGACGGCAAGAGCCTCTGGTCCGGTGATTAGAGTATCCGTGTTGGATCAAGCCTGATTTTCGGTCCATTTCCGCTCATCGCGCAAGAGGGCGTTGGCGAGGATGATGAGTTTGCGCATGACGGCGGTTACGGCGACTTTCGGCGGTTTGCCTGCGTTGATCAGGCGGGTGTAGAAGTCCTTCAGGTCCGGATTGAAGCGCGCTGCGACCAGCGCCGGCATGTAGAGCGCCTCGCGGACCAGGGCGCGTCCGCCCAGGATATGCGCCTTTCCGCGCCACTGACCGGACTGGCGCGTAACCGGCGCGAGGCCCGCCAGGCTGGCGGCGGCGCTGTGGTCGAGTGCGCCCAGTTCGGGCATCTGTGCGAGCAGGGCGGCGGCGGTGAGTGTCGAGATGCCGGGCATGCTGAGAAGGATGGCCTGACGCGCGCGCAGCGCCTCATCCTTTTCGATCAGCGCCTGGATGGCGGCGTCGAGCTCTTCGAGGTCCGCTTCGATCCGGCGCAGCCGCGCGGCGTTCTGGCGCCGCAGAAGGGCAAGCGTCGGGCCTTTCGCGCGGTTCTTCGCTGCCGTCCGGTCCTTGACCAGCGCCAGCCGGGCCATGACCATCTCGTTGAGATCGCGCAGAATTCCGGGCCTGACCGGTTGCGGTTCGAGCGCCAGCGCCGCGCCCATGCGCGCCAGCGTCGCCGCGTCGATCTTGTCGGTCTTGGCGCGTTTGCCCAAGGCCTCGCCGAAGCGCTTCGCCTGCCAGGGGTTCACCTTGACCAGCGGATAGTCGCGCTCGTCCAGTCGCCGCTCCAGCGCCAGATGATAGCGCCCGGTGGGCTCATAGACGATCCGGCGCACGCCGGCCCCCAGCCAGAGGATCAGCTGCTTCGTCCCCGCTTTGTCGTTGGAGAAGCGCGCGCTCTGACCGCCCGGCAGGCGATGCACGTCCAGATGGTGTTTCGAGATGTCGATCCCGATGGTAGTCTCTGTCATCTTTCGTTCACCCATGCTTGTCGTCCGAGCCCGGGGCTCGGGTATCCGTTCGGGTCGTCACGAAAGACGGGGGCGGCCAAACTCTAACCCGGCTCTGCAAAGCCTGCAAAATCGCGGCCCGCACCCCGCCACCGCACGACATGAAGGGCGTGGCGTGCGGTGGCCCTCATTCTTCACGAGAGCCGGTACAGGGTGTTGACAGAACGCCTGTCATGCTGATATTAATAGTAACTCCGCGAGAGCTTTTATCCCTTTGGCTTTTGGCGGACAGCCGTAACAGTAAATTAAGAGTGAGGGGGCGGTGAATAAGAATGTAATGCTCGTAGTTGGAGCAATAGTTCTCATATTCGTGGCGTATTTGATCTATGATAGCCAAAAAAAGTCGACGGCTGAACGATTGTTAGATGAAGCTACAAGAGCCTTGGGCCAATAGTTCACTACCGGCGCAAACCAAAGGCGCGTCAACCAAGGGATTTCTTGCGGCGGTGGGATTCAGGGTGGTGGATTCCAGCGCCAAGTGAAACACCCCCCAAGTCTATGCGCCAAAACGATATTTCCCTGCGGCCTAAAGAACATCTATGATTTCAAAGAGCTTGCCTGAGTGCGCTGAGTGGTGCCACATGGATTCCCTTGGCGCATCAAGCCGGCGGGTGTTGCACTTCGCGCTGGAACTCAGCGGTGTCTGTGACCACCCCATCCCATCCAGATCAACGGGTTGGGCACGCCGGAACCCCCGGGCGAAACCGGCACATCAGCGCAGGGTTTCCGCTCCATCCCGGCAACCTCCTGCCCTGCCGCCGCGGCCAGCGCCCCTGCCTCTTTTCCGGCCTGCAAGCATGGCCGGGCGATTCGAGCCTGATCCGGCAATGTTCCATCGATACCGGCCGGACCCGGACGCCGCGCATGGGCGGAGGCGAAATGCGGCGCCGGTGACGTTTGTTTTCTGTTTTCACTGTTGATTGGCAGAGACCCCAGCAAGACTCCGGCATGAATGCAAGCGGCCGAATCGGCCCGGTTTCCGGTCATCATCATCGCGTGCGTAAATTAATTTTGGAGTAATTCCCAAATCAATATTTAACAATCAAC
>RFIR01000055.1 GCA_003695135.1 Alphaproteobacteria bacterium
CCCGGGATACTTGCCAAACCGGAAAAGAGGCGGGTTCGGGCAGGAGAATCGGGTGCCGGACCCGCCGCCTGCCGTTGCGCATCGCCCCGCCGCTGCTATGAAGCCTGACGATGAGCGGGGCAATCCAGGCGATTCACCGGACCGGCGGCTATCGGGCCGACATTGACGGGCTGCGGGCGCTGGCCGTGGTGCCGGTGATGCTGTTTCACGCCCATGTGCCGGGATTTGCCGGGGGATTCGTCGGGGTCGACGTGTTCTTCGTCATCTCCGGCTTCCTGATCACCTCGATCATCGATGCCGAGATCCGGGCTGGCGGATTTTCGGTGATCGGCTTTTACGAGCGCCGGGTCCGGCGCATCCTGCCGGCGCTGTTCCTGATCTGCATCTTTACCGCGGTGGCAGCCTGGTTCCTGCTGATGCCGGCCGATCTGCGCCTCTATGGCCGCAGCCTGGCCGGGGCGGTGGGAATGTATTCCAACTTCGTCTTCGCGGCGGGCGCGGGCTATTTCGACGCGCCCGCCGCGGTCAAGCCCCTGCTGCACACCTGGTCGCTGGCGATCGAGGAGCAGTTCTATCTGGTGTTTCCCTGGCTGCTGATCGGGCTGCGGCGCCATCTGCCGGGCCGGGTGGGCGGGGTTCTGGCGGCGCTGCTGGTCCTGTCCCTGGCCGCCAGCGTGCTGGGCGTGGCGCTCGATGCCGAAAACACCTTCTTCATGCCGCACATGCGCGCATGGGAGCTGCTGACCGGGGCGCTTCTGGCGCTGGGCGTGGTCCCGCAGTGGCGCAGCCGGACCGCGCGCGAGCTGGCCGCGGTGCTGGGGCTGGTGCTGATCCTGGTCCCGGTCTTCGTCTATTCCGATCTGACGCCGTTTCCCGGGCTCGCCGCCCTGCCGCCCTGCATCGGCACCGCGCTCATCATCCATGCCGGTCTGGGCGGCAGCTCGCGTGCGGGGCGGCTGCTGGCGCTGGAGCCGCTGCGGGTGACCGGGCTGATGTCCTATTCGCTCTATCTGTGGCACTGGCCGCTGATCATGTTCGCCGGCTACATCGCCATGCGCCCGCTCACCGTGATCGAGACCGCCGGGATACTGGCGCTGACGGCGGCGGTCTCGGCCGCGTCCTGGGCGTTTGTCGAGCGGCCCTTTCGCAGGCGCAGCGGCGGGATCGCGCGCCGGCCGCTGTTCATGGCCGCAGGCAGCTTTGCGGTGGTGCTGATCGGTGCCGGCGCGGCGCTCGATCTGATGCGCGGGCTGCCCTGGCGCTTTCCGCCCGACATCGCCCGCATGGTCGAGGCCAAGGCGCTGCACCGCGCGGCGACGGCGGGATGCAACACGGTGGGCAGGCGCATCGCGGCGCTTGAGCCGGGCGAGCCCGCGGGGCCGCTCGCCTGCCGTTTCGGCGCGAAGGACCGGCCGGCCGAGATCCTGCTGTGGGGCGACAGCCATGCCGGCGCGCTGCTGCCGGCGCTGGATGCCGCCGCCCGCCGGGCCGGGCGCGCCGGCCTGATGATGTGGCATGGCGGCTGCCCGGCGCTTCTGGGGGTCGATCTGCAGTCCAAGCGCCGCTCGCATCGCTGCCGGCAGTTCAACGACCGGGTGGCCGAGCACATCGCCGCCACCCGTCCGGCGCTGGTGGTGATCGTCTCGCGCTGGGGGCTTTATGCCAATGGCACGCGCTATGGCGACGAGGAAGGGTCGCCGATGCTGCTTTCGCCCGACGGCATGGCGCATAATCCCGAGGTTTTCGCCGCCGGTCTGCGCGCCAGCGTTGCGGCCGCTCTCGCCGCCGGCGCGCGCGTGCTGCTGGTCGGCCCGGTGCCGGAGGTCGGCTTCGACGCACCCTCCATGGTCGCGCGCGCGCGGATTTTCGGGCACCCGCCGCCGCAGGGCCCGCGGCGCGAGGACTTCCTCGCCCGCCAGCGCGTGCCGCTGAAGGTGATCGCCGAGCTCGGCAAGCTTCCCGGCGTGTCGGTGTTCTGGCCGCATGAGATCCTGTGCGGCCCGGAGGTCTGCCGCCTGCTGGAGGGCGACGAGATCCTCTATTTCGACGACGACCATCTCAGCCTCGCCGGATCGGCGCTGTTCGTCGACCGACTCGCCGCCTTTATGGCCGCGCTGGCGCCGGAAACCGAGGGCCGGATCGTGAAAGACAGCGAGAGCGGCGTCTCCGAATGAGGGGTGGCCATTGACGGAGCTTTGTGAATAAATTACCCGCGCGGATGCGAAAGGAGAGGCCGGCGAGGGCGTCGCCCCGGCTCCGGTCCGGCCCGTTGGGCCGTCAACACCCGCGGATGACCGAGGCGGAGTAGCGGAATGAATTCGACGATCACTGCAATCGCGGCCGGTCTTGCGACCGCGCTGGTGGTTCTGGGCGGTCCGGCGGCACGGGCCGAGACGCGGGTCGATGCCAAGGCCGACTGGAGCGTGTTCAGGTCCGACAACAGCCCGAGGGAATGCTGGATCGTCTCTGCGCCGAAGTCTTGGACGGCCAAGCGCGGCGGCCGCGACGTCACCAACAAGGTCAGGCGCAGCGACATCCTGCTGATGGTCGCGATCCGCCCCGGCGAGAACGTGAAGAACGAGGTGAGCTACACCTCCGGCTACCCGTTCCGCAAGGGCAGCAAGGTCAAGATCACTGTCGGTTCGGACAGCTACGAGATGTTCACCGAGGGCGAATGGGGCTGGCTGAACTCGCCGGCCGAGGACGACTCGGCGGTGGCGAAGTTCAAGGCCGGCGCCACTGCCATCCTGACCGCGGTGTCCCGCCGCGGCACCACCACCCGGGACGTGTTCTCGCTGCGCGGCTTCACCGCGGCGCTGAAGGCGGCGCGGGAGCTGTGCAAGTAGCTTCCCGCGGGACGGCCCCGGCGTGGCGGGGCGCCTGACCGGTCCCGGCGGTAAACGGAAAGGGCGGCCACAAGGCCGCCCTCCTTTCTTTCCGGTCGGGGGAGGTCCGGCCGGTCAGTGCACCAGGACAGCGTAGGTTCGCGAACCGCTCTCCTGCAGATTGTCGGTCACCGAACCGACATACTCGGCATAGATCGAGGCCTCCGTGATGTCGTCGTTGGCACACGGCCTGATCCCCTGCGGATCGGTGGTGCTGTCATAGGGCGTGATGCAGGACTCGACCTCCGGCGCCCGGGTCAGGAACAGGTCGACCACATCCTCGACCTCGACCTTGTAGCTGACCTGCCCGTCACCGGCGTCATAGGTGGTCTTGGAGTTGCAGTTGACCACCGAGACACGGATCCGCCGGCGTTCCTTCGTGTCGGTCATGTCGAAGCCGGGATAGGCCGCGGTGTAGTTCTCCGGCCATGTGCGCACGAAGTTGTTCTCGATGCCGTTGTAGTCGGCCCCGTTCGATTCGGGGAAGGTCCACAGGCTGGCGTCCGTCCGTTCGACCTGCGAGTAGAACTGGTAGAAGGTCGAGGCCGAGCCCACCAGCAGCGATCCGTCCAGCGAGGTGACGTCTTCCTCGGCGATGCCCAGATTGGCCGCGGTCAGCGCCGTCACCTTCGGCGTGTAGTAGCTGGTGGCGTAATCGGTCGGCTGGATGTCCAGCGTGTAGATCGCGCCATGGGTGCCGAAGGCGGTGCAGTCGGTGGCAAAGCAGACCGGGTTTTCCATCGGGCCGTGGGTGCCGGGTGCGACCGGGATGTGGTTGAGCCGCGAGGCGGGCCGTGCCGGTTCGCCGGGATAGGCGGCGAGCAGCGCGTCGCGCTCGGCGGTTGCCTGAGAGATATAGGCCGGCTTGAGGAAGAACGGGATCGTCGGATCGGCGTTGATCGCGTCGATCTGCGCCTGATAGTAATCGGGGATCTCGGAGATGTGCAGCCGGCCATGCACGGCAGCGATGTCGGGATAGAACAGGGTGCTGCGCATCTCGCCCGAGGAGAGCGCGACATCCGAGGTCAGCACCTCGGCCAGCTCGTCGTCATACATGTCGAAGATCACGTCGAGCCCGGTGACGATGTCGCCGGGAATCGGGTCCTTCACGATCAGCTGGTCGTTGACGCTGGACAGACCCGCATCCACCACCGCCAGGAGGCACTTGTCGCGCAGCCGCTCCAGCGCGATACCGGTCTGGCCGGAATAGCCCGGCAGATTCGCCGGATCCTCGCAGGTGCCGCTGTCGGTGCCCATCAGCGAGACCGGGTTCTTGATCAGCCCGACGCCGATCTGGGTCGAGTTGGTGTTCAGGCCGAGCGTGTTGGAGGCGGTCAGCTTGATGCGGTAACCGCCGCCATTCTCGAACACCGATTCAAGGCTCTGGGTCGGATCGTCCTCGAACGGGTTGCACATCACCAGCGTGCTGACGCCCTTGCTGGTGACCTGCTTGCGCTTGGCCACCGCGAAGGCGCCGATCGGGATCTGCTTGATCGAGCTGCCCATGCCGGAGACATTGATGTCGAGCAGCGAGGCGCGCACCGAGGCCGGCTGCGCGATCGCCAGCACATACTTGGCCAGTGCCGAATTGGTCGTTGTCAGCGTACCGCCGGTCACCAGCGCATAGTCGAAATTGCCGTCCGAATCGGTCGGCGCGTCGGTCAGGAAGATGAGCTGGGCGATCTGGAAATCGCCGCCGCCCTGGGTAAAGAGGCTGGTCTTGGACACCGCATTGGCCGCGGCCGTCGCGCGGGAAATGGCACTCTGCGTGCCGCCGCCGCCCGGCTTCTGGTCCAGCTCGGCCGCGGCGGCCAGCGCCACCTGATCGATGTAGGACTGCATCTGCGAATGCGCGCTGTAGGCGCGGCCGAAGTCGATCACGAAGCCGATGGCTCCGAACAGCATGACGGAAAACAGAACGACCTGGATCGTGACAAGCGCATCTGTCTCCGCCGCAAAGCGCCGAAACGCCTTCCGTACGTACGTGAACATCATTGACACCCCAAGCAAGAACGCTGTCCACCACCCGCTGGAACGGTACGCTTATTACGTGTCCCGAGTCAATTCATCATCGTGGCTAAAATCGACGCATTCTCGGGCAATTAGGCGGCAATCAACAAGCAAACTGTACCAAATAAGGCAGAAATTTGACACTACGGCACGCATTTCTGGTGGTATGGATTGAATCAATCACAAAATATAGTCGAATTATCCACAAACTTCGAAATCCGGGCGGGATGTGACGCCGGTCACGGACTCCGGCAAGAAAACCGATTCCCGAAGGAATCCGAGCCGGTTGCGCTGCGACCCGTATTTCCCGACTCAGAAAGTGTCACACCCATTAGTTGCACAACCCATGCGCGTGGCTGACAGATCACGCCGCCAGGGGTTGTGCGCGCGCCTCCCGCACCGGCAGGTGGACCAGCGCCGAGAACGCGCCCACCGCCACGCCGATCCACCAAACGAGGTCGTAGTTGCCGAATCGGTCATAGAGCGCGCCGCCCAGCCAGACGCCGAGAAAGCCGCCGAGCTGGTGGCTGAGAAACACGATGCCATAGAGCGTGGCCATGTAGCGCAGCCCGTAGAGATGCGCGACCAGACCGGATGTCAGCGGGATCGTCGCCAGCCACAGCGCCCCCATGCCGGCCGAGAAGATCAGCACGCTGGCTGGGGTGATCGGCATCAGAAAGAAGGCGGCGGTCAGGATCGTGCGCCCGGCATAGATCAGCGCCAGCAGGTTCTTCTTGCGGTATTTCCGTCCCAGCCAGCCGGCATAGAGCGTGCCGCCGATGTTGAAGATGCCGATCACCGCCAGCGACACCGCGCCGAGCACCGCCGTCGAGCCGATGCCCAGGCGTGCCAGCAGCCCGTCCGGCGCGATCGGCGCGCACATCTCGGTCACCAGCGCCGGGAAATGCGCGGTCAGGAAGGCGACCTGAAAGCCGCAGGAAAAGAAGCCCAGAAAGATCAGCGTGTAGTTGGGATCGCGGAAGGACCGGATCAGCACCGTGCCCATGCTCTCGACCAGTTCGGCATGGCTGGCCATGCGCGGCGCGCGCAGCATCGGCATCAGCAGCACCAGCGCCACCAGCATCGCCGCGAAGATCAGAAACACCTCCGCCCAGCCCATGCGGTCCAGCATCCATTGCGTCAGCGGCGGGAACAGGATCTGGCCGGCCGAACCGGCGGCGGTGGCGATGGCCAGCGCCATCGAGCGATGCTCCTCGGCCGCGGCCCGCCCGACCACGGCCAGCAGCACGCCGAGCCCGGTGCCGGCAAGGCCCATGCCGATGCCGAACTGCAGCAGCTGGTGCATCAGCGGATCGGCGGTCAGCGTCGACAGGATCAGGCCGAGCACGTAGAGGCCGAGCCCCGCCAGCACCGCGCGCCGGTCGCCCATGCGCTCGGCAAAGGCGCCGAAGAGCGGCGAGCCGATACCGACGGCGAGGTTCTGCAGCGCCAGCGCCAGCGAGAATTCGGTACGCGGCCAGCCGAACTCGGTCTCGAGCGGGATCTGGAACAGCCCGAAGGCGGCGCGCGCGCCGAAACTGACGAGGATGATGATCGACGCCGCGATCAGTGCCGGGGTGAAGAGCTGCGCCCGCGCCATGCCTCTTGACCTTTCGCTTACCGTCCCGGGGCAGTAGTGAGTGCTGCCGGATGGCGGGTCAATGGCGGAGACGGACCGGCCTCGGGGCGGGAAGGGCAGGCGCAATGAGCAGGATGATGCCGCGGATCGGGCCGCTGGGGCGCTGGCAGGCGCTGGTCGATGCCGGCCGGCTGAGCGACGATCCCGTCCAGCGCGCCGCCGCCGGCCGGCTGCAGGCGCTGCACGAGGCGCTGGCCGCCGCCCCGGCCGACGCACCTGCGAAGCCGCGCCGCAGCTTTCTGCGCCGGCGGCAGGACCGCACGCCCGCGACTTCTCCGCGCGGGCTCTACCTGTACGGCCCCGTCGGGCGCGGCAAGTCGATGCTGATGGACCTCTTCTTCGAGGACGCGCCGGTGGCGCGCAAGCGCCGGGTGCATTTCCACGCCTTCATGCAGGAGGTGCATACCGGCATCACCGAGGCGCGGCAGCAGGGGCTGCGCGATCCGGTGGCGCGGGTGGCCGGGGCGGTGGCGCGGCAGGCCGCACTGCTGTGCTTCGACGAGC
>RFIR01000382.1 GCA_003695135.1 Alphaproteobacteria bacterium
GCCCGGCTCGAAGAGGGCTGAGCGCATGGACGCCGCGCGCCGTCCGCGGGGATCGACGCGCAATTCATGCTGGACAGATTATATGAATTTTCATACATGATTTGACCGGGTGGCCTGACGCGACCGGTGGTTTCGCCGATCCGCCGGCCGCTTGCAGAATCCGGTGGACAGCCTCCACCGTGCAATCGGATAAGGAGATGGATGGTCGGACCCGGCAGCACGGGCCGATCCTGCCCGCGGACCGGCCAGACATCCGGCCGCAAGAGACAGGGAGAGGACACATGAAGCATTTCGCACGTCTGGCGGGTGCGGTCGCACTGAGCCTTGGCATGAGCGTCGCCGCGCTGGCGCAGGAATACACGCTGAAAATCTCGAGCTGGGTGCCGCCGACCCACGGCATCAACGCCCTGATGTTCAAGAACCTCATCAAGATGATGGAGGATGCCACGGACGGGCGGGTGACGGGCGAGATCGTCTACGGCCTCGCGCCGCCGCCGGCACAGATGGACCTGATCCTCGACGGCGCGGCCGACATCACCATCATCTTCAACGGCTACCAGCCCGGCCGTTTCGTCGCCACCAAGCTGATCGAGCTGCCCGGCTATGAGGGCACGGCCGAGCAGGCCTCGGTCGCCTACTGGAAGGTGCATCAGAAATACCTCGCCAAGCTCAACGAGCATCGCGGGGTCAAGGTGATCGCGCTGACCACCCATGGGCCGGGCCAGATCCATTCCCGCATCCCGGTCAAGACGCTGGCCGATCTCAATGGCCTCAAGACCCGCATTGGCGGCGGCGTCTCCGGTGATGTCGGCGCCGCGCTGGGGCTGATCGGCATCAACGTGCCCGCCCCCAAGGTCTATGAGACGCTGGCCTCCGGCGCCGCGGATGCGGTTGCGATGCCGCTCGAGGGCCGGGTCGGCTTCAAGCTGACCGAGGTGGCCAAGAACCTCTACATGATGCCCGGCGGCTTCTATCGCGGCGCCTTCTCGGTGATCATGAACCAGGAGAGTTTCGATGCGCTGCCCGAGGACATCCGCAAGGCGCTGGATGAAAAGGTGTTCGGCCTGCCCGCCAGCCGGATGATGGGTGCGGCCTGGGACGAGATCGACCGCATCGGGCTCGAGGCCACCAAGAAGGCCGCCGACAATACCATCACCATCGCCTCCGATGCCGATCAGGCGGCGTTCGCCAAGATCGCCGCGGATGTGCGCAAGAAGGTGCTGGCCGAGCTGCAGGCCGCCGGCATCGACGCCCAGGCCGCCTATGAGATGGTCAGGGCCGAGATGGGCGGCAGCTGAGCCGCCGGTGACGGGCGGATCGGACGGGACCGGGCAGCCGGTTCCGCCCGGCTTGTGACCGGACCATGATCCCCAACCTGCTCCGCTGGGCGCGGCACCTGCCGAACCTGCTGGCCGCAGCCGCCCTGTTCGTGCAGATGGTGCTGCTCCGCTGGGCGCGGCTGCTGACGAACCTGCTGGCGGCGGCGGCCCTTTTCGTGCTGATGGTGATGACGTTTCTCGACGTTCTGCTGCGTTCGATCCTGAATGCGCCGATCGAGGTCGCCGCCGACATGACCCGGGTGCTGATGGCGATCACGGTATTTTCGGTGATGCCGGCCCTGTCGGCCGGCGGCGGGCAGATCAGCGTCGACCTGCTGGACGCGCAGTTCCGCCGCTTCGGGCTAAGCCGGGCGCGCGACGCGGTGGTCAGCCTGTTCTGCGGTGTCATCCTGTTCTGGCCCGCCTCGCGCGTCATCGATCTGGCCGAGCGCGCGCGCTCCTATGGCGACGTGATGGAGTATCTCGGCCTGCCGCTGTTCTATATCGGCTGGTTCATCGGCATCATGAGCTTTCTGACCGCGCTGGCGCTGGTCGGCCGGGCGGTGGCGCTGGTCTTTGCGCCGCGCCTGCTGGGGCATCGGCGTGGCTGAAGGGCTGATCGGTTTCGCCGCCGTGCTGGGGCTTGTGCTCCTGCGCGTGCCGATTGCCTTCGCCATGGGCTTCACCGGCATGATCGGCTACATGATCGAGACCAATTTCCGCGCCTCGATCTCGATGGTGGCCCGGCTCCTGATCGACACCAGCCAGGATTACGGGCTGTCGGTGGTGCCGCTTTTCATCCTGATGGGGCTGTTCGTGAACAAGGGCGGCATCAGCCGCGAGCTCTACACCGCCTCCAACGCCTTTCTCGGCCATCTCAAGGGCGGGCTCGCGATGGCCACCATCGTCGCCTGCGGCGGCTTCGCGGCGATCTCGGGCTCCTCGCTGGCCACCGCCGCCACCATGTCCAAGGTCGCCATGCCCGAGATGCGCCGCTATGGCTATGCCGACCGGCTGTCGACCGCCTCGATCGCCGCCGGCGGCACGCTGGGCATCCTGATCCCGCCCTCGGTGATCCTGGTCATCTACGGGCTCCTGACCGAGACCTCGATCGGCAAGCTGTTCATCGCCGGGGTGGTGCCGGGGCTCCTGGGCATCCTGCTCTATCTCGTCGCGGTACGCTTCACTGTCTGGCGCGATCCGGCTGCCGGTCCGGCCGGCGACCGCGTGGACTGGCCCGCACGCTTCCGCGCGCTGCGCGACGTCTGGGCGGTGCTGCTGCTGTTCTTCGTGGTGATCGGCGGTCTTTACGGCGTGTTCGACGTCCCGCCGCTCAACATCACCTTCTCGCCGACCGAGGCGGCGGGCATGGGGGCGATGGGCGCCTTCCTGATCGCGCTGGCCCGGCGGCGGCTGAGCCTGCGCGACACGCTGGAGGTGCTGCGCGAGACGGCGATGACCGCGGCCTCGCTGTTCGCGGTGCTGATCGGCGCCTGGATCTTCTCCAACTTCGTCAACATCGCCGGGCTGCCGGCCGGGCTGCGCGCGGCGGTGACCGCCTATTCGCTGCAGCCCTGGATGGTGCTGGGGCTGATCCTGCTGATCTACATCCTGCTCGGCTGCGTGTTCGAGAGCCTGTCGATGCTGCTGCTGACCGTGCCGATCTTCTTTCCGCTGGTCACCTCGCTGGGCTTCGATCCGGTCTGGTTCGGCATCATCGTGGTGGTGGTGACCGAGATCAGCCTGATCACCCCGCCGGTGGGGCTGAACGTCTTCGTGCTGCGCGGGGTGGTCGGCGATGTCAGCACCGGTACAATCTTTCGCGGCGTCACCCCGTTCTGGACCGTCGACATACTGCGGCTGATCCTCTTGGTGCTGATCCCCGGCCTGGCGCTGTTCCTGCCCGGGCAGATGTGAGGCGGCAGGACCATGCTGCGAATGACGTGGGCGGCAGTGCGCCGGAGCGGTGGTCACCCGACATGGCTCGGGGCCGAAGGGCAGGGCGCGGCTGGGCGAAGTGACGGCGATGCGCTGGGGTCATGTCGATTTCGAGCGCCGGGAATGGTTCAAGCCCCGGGTGAAATCCACGCGCGGCGCGGCCAGAAGCCAGACCCTGCCCCTGTCCCTGTCGGCGATCGCCCTGTTGCAGGGCCTGCCCGGTTTCCCCAACCGCGATCCGGAGGCTCTGGTGTTCTGTACATCCAGTGGCGGCGCGCTCTCCAACTGGGGCCGGGCAACGGCGCATCTCGAACGCATCACCAATGTGAAGGGCTGGCACCGCCACGATCTTCGCCGGACGGCTGCAACGATCATGGAAGCCATCGGCGTGGCCCCGCGGGTGATCCCCCATATCCTCGCCTAGAGCGATCCCCTTCGCGCCGAGGGGCTCGGGCCGGCGGCGAGCCCCTACATCCGCCTCGGTCAGAAATACGGGGGCCGCACCGATCCCCTGCGGGAGGCTCTCGAGAGATTGGCAGGGGCGATGGATGAGCTGGAGGAACTGCATGAATCCGTGATCGGGTCAAGGAGGCAGATCAAATGCCAAGAATTCGAAAGCTGAAGATGAAAAACTACGGAAAGCGCATCGGTGCACTCAGCTATGAATTGATTGCATTCGAATGCCACTCCCCTCGCCGTTCTCCCTATAATGAGACACGGTACATGTTTGATCATCCGAAGCATTTGGAACCATGGCTGAGGAGGTTGAAGAAACTTTCCGATTTCATCGACAAGGACGATATAGCCAAACGACCAGATATTGATTATGATTGCACATGACCTACCCTATCCAGTTCCGTCGTCATGTTCTTGCGGTCAAGGCACGCGAGGGCCTGA
>RFIR01000383.1 GCA_003695135.1 Alphaproteobacteria bacterium
CTGCCCTCGGTGGCGACCTATCTCGCCGCCTTCGAGGCCGCCGGCATCAGGATGCTGGAAGAGCCGCTGCTGTTCGACCCGGCCACCACCGATTTCGCGCCCGTGGTCACCCGGCTGATGTCGAGCAACCCCGACGTGATCTCGCTCGACACCTGCTATGCCGATTATGTGCACCCGATCTGCGAGCAGCTGTTCCAGCAGGGCTACAAGGGGCAGATCATCTCCTGCACCGCCGATTTCTATGAGCAGATCATCGAAAAGACCTCCAAGGAGTTCATGGAAGGCTTCATCTTCCAGTTCCCCGATTTCGACGATCCCGCGCTCAATGCCGACTTCATCAACTTCACCGATCCCAACGGCTTCTACGCCGAATACGCCAGGCGCTATCCCGGCCAGTGGGGTGCGGTGAGCTGGGAGTATTCCTCGATCATGGATCTGTGGAAGGCGGCGGCCGAGAAGGCCGGCACCGCCGCACCCGACGCCGTGCTCGCGGCGATGAAGGAAGGCGGCCGCGGCAAACACATCTTCGGCGATGCCGACTGGTGGGGCAAGGAGCTGTTCGGCATCGACAACGCGCTGGTCGGCAACTGGCCGGTGGTGCGGATCGAGAACGGCAAGGCCACCATCAAGGATTTCCGCTCGATCCCCGAGTGGTACGCCAAGCATGGCGAGCTGCTGATCAAGTACATGACCGAATACGGTCAGATGTGGAACCAGCGCGGCTAGACCGCGCTTCAAGGCGGCGGCGGCCCCCGCTTCGCCGCCGCCCCGCTTTTCCCGACGACAGGCCGACGCTTTCATGATCGAGTTGCTGGCTCAGACCGGGCTGAATGCCGTCTATGCGGCAAGCTACATCGCGCTGGTGGCGGTGGGGCTTGTGCTGATCTTCGGCGTGATGGGGGTGATCAACTTCGCCCATGGCGAGTTGTTCATGGCCGGCGCCTATACGGTGGTCGCGCTCTATGCCAGCCGCGACGTGCCGTTCATCCTCGCGGTCGCGGCCGGGCTCGTATTCGTCGGCGGGCTGGGGCTGTTCATGGAACGCACCATGTTCCGGCCGCTTCGGGACAACCCGCTGGGCGGGCTGGTGGCCTCGATCGGCTTCCTGATGATCCTTCAGGCCGCGGCGGCAATGGGCTTCGGCGTGCGCAAGGAGCACATCCCGCCGGTCACCCAGCAGGTCATAGAGTTTTCCGAAAAGGTCCGCCTGCCGATGGCGCGGCTCTACGTGATCGTCGCGGCGATCGTGATCCTGCTGGCGCTGTGGTATTTCCTCAAGCGCACCCGCTTCGGCTGGGCGCTGCGCGCCTCGGCCCAGGACCCCGAGGCGGCCGAGCTGCAGGGCATCTCGATCAACCAGACCGCGCGCATCGCCATGTTCATCGGCGCGGCCATGGCCGGCATTGCCGGGGCGCTGACCGCACCGCTGGTCTCGGTCAATCCGCATATGGGCCATTCGGTGATCGTCACCGCCTTCATCGTCATCATCGTCGGCGGGGTGGGCTCGCTGGAAGGCGCGGTGCTCGCCTCCATCGCCTATGCGTTGGTGCACACCTTCGTCACCACCTTCTGGGACGGGGTGATCGCCGACATCGTCGGCCTGTCGCTGATGCTCTTGGTGCTGATCGTGCGGCCCACCGGCCTGTTCGGGAGCGCCGATCGTGCTTAGGCTCGCCGCCTGGCCGTTGCTGGCGCTGGTGCTGGTCGCGCTGCCGCACGGGCTGAGCTTCTCGCAGCAGGAAATCCTCGTCTTCCTGACCATCAACGTGCTGGTCGTCGCCTCCTACCGGCTGCTGACGCTGACCGGGGAATGGTCGCTGGGCCATGTGGTGATCATGGGCGTCGGCGCCTATGCCAGCGCGCTCTATTCCAAGAAGTTCGGCGTCTGGGTGCCGGCCTCGATGCTTCTCGGCGCGGTCACCGCTGCGCTGATCGCGGTGCTCCTGAGCTTCCCGCTGTTCCGCATGAAGGGCTTCTACTTCCTCATCGGCTCCTTCGCCTCCGGCGAGATCATTCGGCTTCTGTGGAAACGCTTCCGCGACCCGTTCGGCGGGCCGAAGGGGTTAAAACTCATCGAAGGGATGCCGGATTTTTCCATCGGCATCTGGGATTTCCAGTTTTTCGAGCCGGTCAGCTATTATTACTTTGCCGGTACGGTAGTAGCGATCTGCCTGTGGATTCTGTGGCGGATCGAGCGCTCGCCTGTGGGGCTGACCTTTCACGCCGTGCACTGGCAGGACAGGCTGGCCGAGGCCTGCGGCGTCAATCTGCGCGCCTGGCGCACGCTGGCCTTCACCGTCGCCAGCGGGTTCGCCGGGCTGGGCGGGGCGCTGCTGGCCCACTACATCGGCACCATCAATCCCAACAGCTTCGATATCGAGAAGATGGTGTTCGTGCTGACCTGGGCCATCGTCGGCGGCACCGGCACCTTCTACGGGCCGATCCTGGGCTGCGTGGTGCTGACCGTCTTCAACGAGATCGTGCTGCGCGAGATGGGCTTCGAGCAGATGCGGCCGCTGATCTATGGCGCGATCCTGATCGGCTCGATCCTGTTCCTGCCCAACGGGCTGGAAAGCCTGGTGCAGAAGCTGGTCGGCAGACGCCGCCGGGTGCCCGGCCCCGCGGAAATCGTCGGCGAGAGTGCGGTGAAATGAGCGCGCTTCTGGAAGTGCGCGACCTGACCATGCGCTTCGGCGGGCTGACTGCCGTGGACGGGCTGAGCTTTCGTGTCGAGCAGGGCAGCATCCATGGCCTGATCGGGCCGAACGGGGCCGGCAAGACCACCACCTTCAACATGATCTCGGGCTTCTACCGGCCGACCTCCGGCCAGGTGCTGCTGCGCGGCGAGGACATCTCGGGGCTGAAGATGTACGAGGTCGCCCGCCGCGGCGTGGTGCGCACCTTCCAGCACTCCACGCTGTTTGCCGAGCTGACGGTTCTGGAGAACGCGCTGGTCGGGACCCACATGCCGTTCCGCCCCAATGTCTTCGCCGCCATCATCGGCTGGGATCGCGAGGACCGGCGCGGGGCGCTGGCGCGGGCGGCCGAGGCGCTGGAGTTCTTCGGGCTGAGCGGCTATGCCGGCGCGAGGGCCGGCGATCTGTCGCACGGGCATCAGCGGGCGCTGGGGCTGGCCGTGGCCTATGCCAGCCATCCCGACGTGATGCTGCTCGACGAGCCCTTCACCGGCATGAACCCCGAGGAAACCCGGTCGATGATGGCGCTGATGGAAAAGCTGCGCGGGCAGGGCATCACCATCCTGATCGTCGAGCATGACATGGCCGCGATCATGGGGCTGTGCGACACCATCACCTGCATGAGCTTCGGCAGGCTGCTGGCCGAGGGCGACCCCGAACACATCCGCAACCACCCGGCGGTGATCGAGGCCTATCTGGGGGGCACCCATCATGCTGCTTGAGATGAAGGGGGTCAGCGCCGGTTACGGCCGCGCGCCGGCGATCCGCGACATCTCGATCAGCGTGCCGCAGGGCGCGATCATCACCATCATCGGCGCGAACGGCGCCGGCAAGACCACCACGCTGCGCGCCATGTCGGGCATGCTGCCGCTGATGGCGGGTGAGATCACCTTCGAGGGCAAGCGCATCGACGGGCTGCCGGCCAGCCGCGTCGTCGCCCATGGCATCGCCCATGTGCCGGAGGGCCGGCGCGTCTTTCCCGACATGACGGTGGAGGAGAACCTGCGCACCGGCGCCTTCCTGCGCCGCGATCGCGACGGCATCGAGGCCGATCTGCGCGACGTCTACGCCCGCTTTCCCCGGCTGGAGGAGCGTCGCCGGCAGAGGGCGCAGACGCTCTCGGGCGGCGAGCAGCAGATGCTGGCCATCGGCCGGGCGCTGATGTCGAAACCGCGGCTCCTGCTGATGGACGAGCCTTCCATGGGGCTCGCGCCGGTGATCGTGGAGGAAATCGCCCGCATCATCGAGGAAATCCACGCCCGCGGCCTGTCGGTGGTGCTGGTGGAACAGAATGCCGAGCTTGCGCTGGAGCTGGCCGATCACGCCTATGTGCTGGAGACCGGCAACTGTGCCCTGCAGGGGCCGGCCAGGGAACTGCATGACAACGAGCATGTCCGCGCCGCGTATCTGGGCATCTGAGCGCGAGGACGGTGTGCTGCGCCAGGCGCGGCTGGCCGGCTGGCGCCGGGCCGATCTGGCGTGGGAGCGGCTGATGGAGCAGGCCAACGAGGCGTGGCTGGCCGGACAGCGCCACCGTGCGGGCCGCCTGTTCCTTGCCGCCGACATGTTGGCCCGGCTTCGCTTCGCCCGTTCCGATCCCCGCCGCGCCACCGCCCCGGCCGCCCGCGCCGTGCTCGCGGCAGCCGTTGGCCTGCAGGCCCGCGCCGCGCGGCTGCAGGCCCGCGCGCAGGCCGCATTCGACGGCATCGGGGCGGCCATCGAGACGGCGCAGATCGCGCCGCGCGCGCGCAGTTCGCTGTTTCACCTGCGCATGGAGGCGCGCCACCGCGCCACCTTTCACGCCAATTTCCGCCGCCGGCTGACGGCGATCGCCGGCGAGACGGCCGAGACCATCGCCGCGCTGACTGCGCCCCGGGGCCCCGGCCACCGGCATTTCTCGCGCTGGCGCGGCGAGAAGCCGCCGGTCTTCGATGACACCCGCAAGATCCTTGCCGCCTGCCTGCTGCTGCCGGACCGGAGGTGACGCGAACCCGCCGCCGCCCGTGGCGATTGTTGCGCTGGATCAATGAAGGCGACTGTCCTACAGACTAGTCGCGACAGACGGCACAACCGGTCCAGAGGCGAGGGAAAATCGATGGGCTATCGCGAGGTCTATGCGGCGTGGAAGGCCGATCCGGAAGGGTTCTGGATGCAGGCGGCAGAGGCGATCGACTGGGTCAGGCCGCCGAGCAGGGCGCTCTTCGCCGAGAAGGCCCCGATCTACGAATGGTTCTCCGACGCGCTGGTCAATACCTGCCACAACGCCGTCGACCGCCATGTCGCGGCCGGCCATGGCGACCGGCTGGCGATCATCCATGACAGCCCGATCACCGGCACCAGGCAGTTCATCACCTATGCCGAGCTGCAGGAGCGGGTGGCGCTTCTGGCCGGGGCGCTCAGCCGGCGCGGCGTGGGCAAGGGCGACCGGGTGGTCATCTACATGCCGATGGTGCCCGAGGCGCTCGACGCAATGCTGGCCTGCGGCCGGCTCGGCGCGATCCATTCGGTGGTCTTTGGCGGCTTTGCCGCGCATGAGCTGGCGGTGCGCATCGACGACGCCGCTCCGAAGGCGATCATCGCCGCCTCCTGCGGGCTGGAGCCGGGCCGGGTGGTCGACTACAAACCGCTGCTCGACGGCGCCATCGAGATGGCGGCGCACAAGCCGGAATTCTGCGTCATCCTGCAGCGCGAGCAGAAACCGGCCGATCTGATGGCCGGGCGCGACGTGGAATGGCACGATTTCCAGGATGGCGCCGAGCCGGCCGAATGCGTGCCGGTGGAGGGCAATCACCCCTCCTACATCCTCTACACCTCCGGCACCACCGGCCAGCCCAAGGGCGTGGTGCGCCACACCGCCGGCCAGCTGGTGGCGCTGAACTGGACGATGAAGAACCTCTATGACGTCGACCCGGGCGACGTCTACTGGGCGGCCTCCGATGTCGGCTGGGTGGTCGGTCACTCCTATATCTGCTACGGGCCGCTCATCCACGGCAACACCACCATCGTCTTCGAGGGCAAACCGGTGGGCACGCCCGATGCCGGCACCTTCTGGCGGGTGATC
>RFIR01000384.1 GCA_003695135.1 Alphaproteobacteria bacterium
GGTCAGCCGAGGGTTTCGGCCAGGCTGCCGCGCCAGATTGCGGCCAGTTCGGCAAAGGACGCGGCGCTGTCGCCCGCCCGCACCATGTCGCCGCCGAACCGGCCGGCGCGGGTCAGGGTGATTCCTGCCTTCGCCGCGGCTGCCATCAGCGCCGCTTCCCGGTCGGGGTCGCAGGCGATCAGATAGCGGCCCTGATCCTCGCCGAACAGCGCGGGGATGTCGCCGCCCTCGAGCATCACGCCGATGCCCGACTGCGCGGCCAGCTCGAAGGCGGCTAGCGTCAGCCCGCCATCGGAGAGATCGGTGCAGGCGGCGATGAGATCCCGATTGGCGCGGATGAAATCGCCGTGGCGTTTCTCGGCCGTCAGATCGACCGGCGGCGCGTCGCCCTCCTCGCGGCCGAACATCTCGGCCAGAAGTGCCGACTGGCCCAGATGCCCCGCCGTCTCGCCCAGGACGAGCGCCACATGCCCCTCGCGCACCTCGCAGCCGATGATCTCGTCGGTCGAGGCCAGCAGCCCGACCGCGCCGATGGTGGGGGTGGGCAGGATCGCCGCGCCCTCGGTCTCGTTGTAGAGCGAGACATTGCCCGAGACGATGGGCATTCCCAGCGCCGAGCAGGCAGCAGCAATACCGCGGATGGCGCCGACGAGCTGGCCCATGATCTCGGGCTTCTCGGGATTGCCGAAATTGAGGTTGTCGGTGGCCGCGAGCGGGGTGGCGCCGGTGGCGGTGAGGTTGCGATACGCCTCGGCGACCGCCTGCATGCCGCCCGCCTCTGGATTGGCGCGGACATAGCGCGGGGTGACGTCGGCGGTGAAGGCCAGCGCCTTGCCGGTGCCGTGCACGCGCACGATGCCGGCCCCCAGCCCTGGGCCGCGAACGGTATCGGCCAGCACCATGCTGTCATACTGTTCATAGACCCACTGTTTCGCCGCGTAGTTGGGGCTGGCGATCAGCGCCCTGAGCGCCGCGATGGGGTCCACATCCGGCACCTCGCCCAGCGGCTCCGGCGGCGGCGTCTCCACCCAGGGCCGGTCGTATTCCGGCGCGCTGGAGGCGAGTTTCGACAGCGGCAGGTCGGCCTCGACCGCATTGCCCTTCATGACCAGAAACCGGTCCTCGGCAATGGTCTCGCCGATGATGGCAAAATCGAGATCCCATTTGGCAAAGATCGCCCGCGCCTCTTCCTCCTTCTCCGGGCGCAGCACCATCAGCATGCGCTCCTGGCTTTCGGACAGCATCATCTCGAAGGCGGTCATGCCGGTCTCGCGCACCGGCACCCGGTCGAGATCGAGACGGATGCCGAGGCCGCCCTTGTCGCCCATCTCGACCGCCGAGCAGGTCAGCCCCGCCGCGCCCATGTCCTGGATCGAGACCACCGCCCCGGCTTCCATCAACTCAAGACAGGCCTCAAGCAGCCGCTTTTCGGTGAAGGGATCGCCCACCTGCACGGTGGGGCGCTTTTCCTCGGTATCGGCGCCGAACTCGGCCGAGGCCATGGTCGCGCCGCCCACCCCGTCGCGCCCGGTCTTGGCGCCGAGATAGACCACCGGCCGGCCGACGCCCGAGGCGGCCGAATAGAAGATTGCATCGGTGCGGGCGATGCCGGCGGCGAAGGCATTGACCAGGCAGTTGCCGTCATAGGCGCGGTGAAAGCGCAGCTCGCCCCCCACCGTCGGCACGCCGAAGGCGTTGCCATAGGCGCCGATGCCCTCGACCACCCCGGCGAGCAGGGCGCGCGTCTTCGGGTGATCGGGGTGGCCGAAGCTGAGCGCGTTCATTGCCGCCACCGGCCGCGCGCCCATGGTGAAGACATCGCGCAATATGCCGCCCATCCCGGTCGCCGCGCCCTGATGCGGCTCGATATAGCTGGGGTGGTTGTGGCTCTCCATCTTGAAGACCACAGCCAGCCCGTCGCCGATATCGACCACGCCGGCATTCTCGCCCGGCCCGCAGATCACCTGCGGCCCCTCGGTGGGCAGGGTGCGCAGCCACTTGCGGGTGGATTTGTACGAACAGTGCTCGTTCCACATCGCCGAGAAGATACCGAGCTCGGTGACGCTCGGCGTCCGGCCCAAGAGCCGCAGAATGTCGGAATACTCCTGCTCGCTCAGCCCCAGCTCGGCGGCCATGGCCCGATCGGCTTGGTGCTCGGCCATCTCCCGTTCCATCCTGCCCGTCCCCGGATTCGCTGGCGCATCCATATCACCCCCGTCGCCGGCTGCCAGCCCCGGCAGGGCGATTGCGGGCCGGGCATGGGCAGGGTAGGGGAAGGCATGGCAAAGCCGTTTCGCGTCTTCGGCATCGGGCTCAACAAGACCGGCACCAGCACGCTGCGCGCGGCGCTGCGCAAGCTGGGCTATCGCCATTTCGGCCATTCGGCGGCGCTGGTGCGCGCCTATGCGCGGCGCGACTGGGCGGCGATCTTCGAGGTGGCCGATGCCCATGAGAGCTTCGAGGACTGGCCCTGGCCGCTGGTCTGGCGGCAGATGCACGAACGTTACGGCGAGGACGCGCGCTTCATCCTGACCCGGCGGCACACGCCCGAGGCGTGGCTCGCGAGCCTCAAGGCCCATGCCGAGCGTGCCCATCCTGGCGGCTTTGCCCGGCGCATCGCCTATGGCTGGGACTATCCGCATGGCCGCGAGGCGGAGCATCTGGAAGTCTATGCCCGGCATCTGGACGGGATCCGCAACTACTTCGCCCATCCTGCGCGGCGGCATCTCATGGCCGAATTCTGCTGGGAGGAGGGCGATGGCTGGCGCGAGCTCTGCCGCTTTCTGGGCGAGCGGCGCCGGCGCGGGCCGTTTCCGCATGTCAATGCCAGTGCGCAGGCGCAGCCCGATCCCAGGCATCTGGCCGCAAACCGCGAACGGATTGCGCAGCAGCTTGCCTCGATAAGCCGCCGCGCGCCCGGCTCGGGCTCGCGATGACCGGCAGGGGCGGGCAAAAAAAAGGCCGAGCTAAGCTCGGCCCAAGTCCAACAGGGAGGTATGACATGCAGGAATGCAACACTGTTGCTCGTCTGCCTGTCACGACTCCGAAATAGGCAAGCGGGACGCGCCAATCAAGCCTTTTCTTGCCGCAGCGCAAAAATTCATAGCGGGTATGGCAAAATTGCATGGCTCGTCCCGCCCATGCACGGGGATCAATCCGCCAGCGCCTTGCGGTATTCGGCGATCTCTTCCAGCACGAAATCGCGGAACGCCTCGACGCGCTTGGAATGGCGCAATTCCTGCGCATATGCGAAGAAAACCGGGATCTTGTCGGAGGCTTCCGAGGGGACGACATGGACCAGATCGGGGGTGTCGAGGGCGAGATATTCGGGCAGCGCGCCGATGCCCAGCCCGTTGCGCACCGCCTGCAGCACGCCGAAATAGTTGTTGACCGCCAGGCTTCCGCCCGGGTGGGCTGCAACCACACGTTGCATGAAGGCACGGCCTGCACTCACCTGCGGGCTGTCGATGGTGAAATAGAGCAGCCTGTGGCGGGACAGATCGGCGATGGATTCCGGAAAACCTTGCGCTGCAACATAGCCTTGCGAGGCGTAGAGCCGCATGCGGATATCGAGCAGCCGGCGGCGAATCAGGTCGGCCTGGCTCGGCTCCTTCATGCGAATCGCGACATCGGCCTCGCGCATCGCCAGGTCGAGAACGCGCTCTTCCAGCAGCAGCTGGACATTCAGATGCGGGTAGCGATCCAGCAGCTTGCCCAGCCGCGGCGCCAGCCACAGCGTGCCGAAGCCGGTGGTGCTGGTCACCCGCAGCTGGCCGTAGACGCCTTCCTCGGCATCGCGGATGCGCGCGGCCGCCGCCTCCAGCCGCCGCGCCATCACCCGCGTGGCCTCGAACAGCAGCTCGCCCTGCTCGGTCAGGATCAGCCCGCGGGCATGGCGGTGGAACAGCGTCGCGCCCAGCGCCTCTTCCAGCTGCCGGATCTGGCGCGAAACCGCCGACTGGCTGAGGTTGAGCGTCTCGCCGGCATGGGTGAGACTGCCGGCATCGGCCACCGCGTGGAAAACCCGCAACCTGTCCCAGTCCAGTGTCATGCCTGCCTCGCCCGCTCGTCCGCCTTCTTGTCAGGCTTTCTTAGCAACCATTAACCTGTTCTTACAACGTTTCGACCACTTTTACGTGCTCCGGCTGGCGCGCGCGGCGCATCCGGCATACATTCGACGCGCTTCGAACCCTGGTAAGCCAGGTTGAACGGATAGGACGAGCGAATGGATCTTCGCCCTGTAACCCTTGGGGATCGTTACGATCTTTCCTGCGACACCGTGCTTCTTTCCGGCACGCAGGCGCTGGTGCGCCTGCCGCTGATGCAAAAGGTCCGCGATCGCGCGGCCGGGCACAACACCGCCGGCTATGTCACCGGCTATCGCGGCTCGCCGCTGGGCGGGGTCGACATCAACATGATGCGCGCCCAGGCTCAGCTCAAGGCGCATGACATCGTGTTCGAGCCGGGGCTGAACGAGGATCTGGCCGCGACCGCGCTCTGGGGCACGCAGCAGGCCGAGCTGCGCGGCGAGGGCCGTTTCGATGGCGTGTTCGGCCTGTGGTACGGCAAGGGGCCGGGCATCGACCGCACCGGCGACGTGTTCCGCCATGCCAACATGGCCGGCACATCACGGCTGGGCGGCGTGCTGGTGGTGATGGGCGACGATCACACCGGCGAATCCTCGACCACTCTGCATCACAGCGAGTTTGCGCTGCTCGATGCGCTGATCCCGGTGCTGTCGCCGGCCGGTGTGCAGGAAATCCTCGATTATGGCCTGCTGGGCTGGGCGCTGTCGCGCTATGCCGGGGTATGGGTGGGGCTGAAGGGGGTCAAGGACACGGTCGAGGCCACTGCGGTGGTCGATGGCCGGCCGGACCGGATGCGCATCCTCACCCCGCAGGATTTCGAGATGCCGCCCGGCGGGCTCAACATCCGGCTGATCGACGACCGTGTGGCGCAGGAGGCGCGGCTGCACGACTACAAGCGCTTCGCGGCGGAGGCGTTCGGCCGCACCAACCGTATCGACAGGCGGGTGCTGGGCCGGCCGGGGGCGAAGATCGGCATCGTCTCGGGCGGCAAGAGCTGGCTCGACCTGTGCCACGCGCTCGATCTCCTGGGCATCGACGCCGCGGCGGCCGAGCGGCTGGGCATCACCACCTACAAGGTGGGCATGGTCTGGCCCATGGACATGGAAAGCTTCCACGAATGGGCCGAGGGGCTGGAGCTGATCGTCTGCGTGGAGGAAAAGCGCAAGCTGATCGAGGTACAGGCCAAGGAGGCGATCTTCGACGACCGGCGCGGGCGGCGGGTCATCGGCTGGAAGAAGGAGAACGGCGAGCTGCTGTTCACCGTCAAGGGCGCGCTCGACCCGGTGCTGATCGCGCGCCAGCTGGGCGCGGTACTGGCCGAGGAGGGGCGCGACAACGAGGATCTGCGCGCCGCGCGCGCCCGGCTCGACGAGGCGGCGCGGGCCGACAATGCGCCCGAGATCGCCGCGCGCCTGCCCTATTTCTGCTCGGGCTGCCCGCACAACACCTCGACCAGGGTGCCGGAGGGCTCGCGCGCCTATGCCGGCATCGGCTGCCACTTCATGGTCCAGTGGATGGACCGCAACACGCTGAGCTTCACCCATATGGGCGGCGAGGGCGCGAACTGGATCGGCGAGAGCCGTTTTTCCACCACGCCGCATGTGTTTCAGAATCTCGGCGACGGCACCTACAACCATTCGGGCGTGCAGGCGATCCGCGCCGCGCTGGCCGCGAACACGAACATCACCTTCAAGATCCTGTTCAACGACGCGGTAGCGATGACCGGCGGTCAGGCCAATGAGGGCGGGCTGAGCCCCGAGCGCATCGCCCATGAGCTGCTGGCGATGGGGGTGAAGAAGGTGGTGGCGGTGATCGATCCCAAGGAGAAGATCGACCGCGCCGCCTTTCCCGCCACATGGAGCCTGCGCGGGCCGACGCGGTTTTCCTTCGCCGATCGCGACGATCTCGACGCGGTGCAAAAGGCGCTGCGCGAGATCAAGGGCGTCACCGCGCTGATCTATGTCCAGACCTGCGCGGCGGAAAAGCGCCGGCGCCGAAAGCGCGGAACCTATCCCGACCCCGACCAGCGGGTCTTCATCAACCCCGAGGTCTGCGAGGGCTGCGGCGATTGCGGGGTGCAGTCGAATTGCGTGTCCATCCTGCCCTTGGAGACCGAATTCGGCCGCAAGCGGCTGATCGACCAGTCGAGCTGCAACAAGGACTTTTCATGCCTCAAGGGCTTCTGCCCCAGCTTCGTCACCGTGGAGGGCGCCGAGATCCGCAAGAGCGCGGGGACCGGCGTCGACATCCCCGATCTGCCCGAGCCGGTGCTGCCGGCGATCAACGGCACCCATAACAGCGTCATCACCGGCGTCGGCGGCACCGGCGTTGTGACGGTTGGCGCCGTCTTGGCGATGGCCGCGCATCTGGAAGGCAAGGGCGCGGGGCTGATGGAGATGGCGGGCCTCGCCCAGAAGGGCGGTGCGGTGCACATCCACTGCCGCATTGCCGAGCGGCCGGAGGACATCACCGCCATCCGCGTCGCAGCCGGCGAGGCCGATGCGCTGATCGGCGGCGATCTGGTGGTCGCGGCAGGCTCCAGGACGCTGGGGCTGATGACGCGCGGGCGGACGGGCGCGGTGGTCAACAGCCATGAGATCATCACCGGCGATTTCACGCGCAATACCAACTTCCACCTGCCCACCGACCGGCTGTCGCTGTCCTTGCGCGCGCGGCTGGGCGAGGAGGCGGTGCGCTTTCTCGATGCCACGCGCATGGCCGAGGCGGTGCTGGGCGATGCGATCTACGCCAATGTCGTCATGCTGGGCGCGGCCTGGCAGGCGGGGCTGGTGCCGGTCTCGCGCGATGCGATCCGCCGGGCGATCGAGATCAATGGCGCAGGGGTTCAGGGCAACCTCGCGGCCTTCGAGCTCGGGCGCTGGGCCGTGCACGACCCGGCCGCGGCACATGGGGCGGCCGCCCTGCCCGTGACCGAGGAAAAGACCCTGACCGAGCGCATCGCGGCGCGCGAGGCGCATGTCGAGGCCTGGGGCGGGCGGGCCTGGGCGAAACGCTTTCACGAGCTGGTGGAGAAGGCACGCGCCATCGACGAGGATCTGGGCTGGGCGGTGGCGCAAGGCGCGCACAAGCTGATGACCTACAAGGACGAATACGAGGTCGCCCGGCTGCATGCCGAGCATCTGGAAGCGGCGCTGGATGCGCAGTTTTCCAGACGCGGCGCGATCCGTTTCCACATGGCCCCGCCGCTGCTGGCGCGCAAGGGATCGGACGGACGGCCGCGCAAGATCACCTTCGGGCCGTGGATGCTGGGGGTGCTGAAATGGCTGGCGCGACGAAAGGGTCTGCGCGGCACATTCTGGGATCCGTTCGGGCGTTCCGCCGAACGCCGCATGGAACGGGCGCTGATCGAGCAGTATTTCACCGATATCGAGACGCTTCTGCCGCAGTTCCGCGACGAGATCCGCGATCCCGCCATCGCGCTGGCCGAGCTGCCGCTGTCGATCCGCGGCTTCGGCCCGGTCAAGATGGAGGCGGCCGCGGCTGCAGCCAAGCGGCGCGAGAAGTTGCTGGAGGCGATCCGCTCCGGCGGGACCCCCGCTCGGCAGGCGGCGGAATAGCTCGACGCTGCCACCCCTTGGTGACCTCCACGGTCAACACTTCGCAGCACACGTGGTGTCTGAGTATTTTTTCCAAGAAGAAGACTCGACCGGTCCGAGCTTATACCAGCCGCCCCTTCGACCGACCCGTCTGGCAAGAATGCCCGAAGCTTTCGAAATCGGGGGTGTCGAGGGGCGGGAAAGGGCCCGGCGGTCGCGATCATCCGGCCCGATCGGGAAGGGGCGGCATGAGGCCGGGGACAGGAAAGGCATGACGGTCGGGCATCGCGGCAGGCAGCGCCAGCGAAGTTTGTTCCCGATTTTCACTTGTTTGACAGAACCCCCTGCGAAACTCCGGCATGAATGCAAACCGCTGAATCGGCCCGGTTTCCGGTCCTCATGATCGCGCGCGTAAAGTAATTAGAAGAGACC
>RFIR01000385.1 GCA_003695135.1 Alphaproteobacteria bacterium
CCCGCCCGAGGTGGGCGCGGAAGCGCCCGCCTGTGGGGCGGGCGGGCGCTGCCCGGGCTGACGCCCGGGCGGGGCAGGTTCCTGTCATTGAGCCTTGGTCTTCGATCAGATTTACCGCCCGGAGAGCGAAGCGAACCGGGCATGCGCCCACCCGGGCGGTCGCCTGCCCCTGCGTCGGGAACAGGTGCTCGAACCGGGGACCCGACGTGCTGCGGAACGGTTGCCCAGATTCAGGCCGAGACGCTGGCCTCGATCTGGGCGAAGGCCGCCAGGGTGGCGTCGAGCGCCAGCAGGATCGAGGCATGGCGGTTCTTGTAGTCCCGCGCCGGCAGCAGCACCTCGTATTCGCCGAAGGGCGCGTCGGGCACCGGGCCGTTCTTCTTGAGCATGTCGTGAAGCTGGTCGCGCAGCTTCTGCACATCGGCACGGGTCAGCCCGATGACATGGGCGCCGAAGATCGCCGCCGAGGCCTGGCCCAGCGCGCAGGCCTTCACGTCCTGGCCGAATTCGGCGATGCGTCCGTCCTTCAGGGTCAGATCGACGGTCACCGTCGAGCCGCAGAGCGGCGAGCGCTTCATGGCGCTGGCCTGGGGGTTGTCGAGCCGGGTGCGATGCGGAATGTCGGCCGCCAGCGCCAGAATGCGCTGCGAATAAAGCTTGATCAGATCGCCGTCGCCGCTCACCGCCGCACCTTTCCCAAAGCCCGTGCCTGTCCTAGATAGGCGCCTGTCGCGCCGGAGGAAAGAGCCCAGATGACCGCATTCGATCCCGAAAGCCTGACCTATACCGCCGAGGGGCTGATTCCCGCCATTGCCCAGTCCGGGAGCGGCGAGGTGCTGATGCTGGCCTGGATGACCGCCGAAACCGTGGCCGAGACGCTGCGGACGGGGCGGGTCACCTACTGGTCGCGCTCGCGCAAGGCGGTCTGGCGCAAGGGCGAGAGTTCCGGCCATGTCCAGCGCCTGATCGAGATGCGCGTCGATTGCGATCGCGACTGCCTGCTCGTGATCGTCGATCAGACCGGCCCGGCCTGCCATACGGGCCGGCGCAGCTGCTTTTACACCGCGGTGCGCGAGGGGCAGGAGGTGGAGATCCTGGCCCCGGAGATGTGATCTGCTGAACGGCGGTGCGCGGGTGGCGGCTTCGGGAGCCTGCGGCGCGAGTATTTGGACCAAGAAGAAGCCACGCCTTCACAAGGGCTTCGGCGCGCCCGCGTCACAGCCCGACCATGGCCCTGATGTCCTCGGGCCGCGCACCCTCGGCGCGGTATTTCGCAATTGCGCGGGCATCGTCGCGCTTGGCCAGACGCCGGCCGGCCTCGTCCCGGATCAGCCGGTGGTGGTGATAGCGCGGGGTGGGCAGGCCGAGAAGCCGCTGCAGCAGGACATGGATGGCTGTGGCCGAGAAGAGATCGCGCCCGCGCACCACATCGGTAATGTCCTGTTCGGCATCGTCGATCACCACGGCGAGGTGGTAGGAACTGCCCATGCCGCGCCGCGCCAGCACCACATCGCCGATCTCGCGGGGCAGGGCGGCGGGGTCGATGGCGATGGTGCCGCTCTCGCCATCGGGGCCGGCGCCGGTCTCGGTGAAGGCCAGACCGGTTCCGCCAATCGCCGCCACCGCCCGCGCCATGTCGAGCCGCAGCACCGCATCCGCGGGCAGGGTCGCGCCCGGTCGCGGCCGGCCCGCCTGCCGGCAGGTGCCGGGATAGACCGGCCCGTCCGGCCCGTGCCGGGACACACCTTCCTGCGGGGCGGACAGCGCGGTCTCGATGTCGCGGCGGGTGCAGCCGCAGATGAAGAGCAGCCCCTCGGCCCACAACCGCTCCAGCGCCGCGCGATAGGCGGGCAGCCTTGCCGATTGCCGCATCACCGGCTCGGGCCAGTCGAGCCCCAGCCAGCGCAGATCGTCGAAGATCCGCGCCTCCCATTCGGCGCGCGCCCGGCTGCGGTCGATATCCTCGATCCTGAGCAGGAATTCGCCGCCCGCCGCGTGCGCCAGCTCCCACGCCGTCAATGCCGAGAAGGCATGACCCAGATGCAGCGGCCCCGTCGGCGAAGGCGCGAAGCGCGTGCGCATATGGCCGCGAACCCGCCCCGCCTCAGCTCTTGCGCAGCACGTAGACGGTCGACTCCAGGCCGATTCCGGGCAGATGCGGGCCGTGCTCGCGGAACATCAGCTGCGCCGCGCCGGTATCGACATGCTCGCGGATGCGGCCCTCGAATGTCGGGTCCTCCAGCGCGTGATCGTTGAGCGAGAAGGTGAAGCAGCCGCCCGGAGGCAGCGCGGCCATCACCGCGTCGATCAGCGAGGCCGGCGCATGGCCGGGCGACATCACCCCCACCGCCGCGGCGTTGGTATAGGCGCCGGCCTCGAAGGGCACGCTCGCCCCGGCCTCGGCCAGCCAGAGCCGGCGATAGACGCCGCGCGCACGGGCCTTTTCCAGCATCTCCTCGGTCAGATCGCAGCCGTCGATGCAGGTGAAGCCGGCGGCGCGGAAGGCCAGCCCGGACAGACCCGTGCCGCAGCCCAGATCGATCAGCGGATCGGCCAGATCGGCCACCGCGCCGGCCAGCGCCTCGGCACAGCGCTTCGGCGTGACATAGCCGTTCTCGGCCACCTCCGCGTCATAGCTTTCGGCCCAGCGCCGGTAATAGTCGCGTGTGTCCTCCACATCCTCGAGACCGTAGACATCGGTCAGGAACTTCTTTTCCGCCATTCTTCTCTCCCCTCCGGCCAAGTCTAACCCGGCCCGGCAGGGTGTCAAATCGCCGGGGAAAGCGCGGTCTGCGCGAGCCAGCCCTGCCAGTCGGCCTTGGCGCGTTCGGTATAGAGACGCGCCCGGTCGCGCTTGCCGCGACGGCCGCCGCGCGCGCCTTCAAGCGGCGGGAACAGGCCGAAATTCACGTTCATCGGCTGAAAGGTCTTCGCCTCGGCCCCGCCGGTGATGTGGGCGAGCAGCGCGCCGATGGCGGTGGTGGCGGGCGGCGGGTCGAGCGGCCGGCCCAGCCGCTCGGCCACCGCCATGCGGCCGGCAAGAAGCCCCATAGCGGCGCTTTCGACATAGCCCTCCACCCCGGTGATCTGGCCGGCAAAGCGCAGCCGCGGCCGGGCCTTCAGCCGCATCTGTTTGTCCAGGAGACGGGGCGAGTTGAGGAAGGTGTTGCGGTGGATGCCGCCCAGCCGGGCGAAGCGCGCGTTCTCAAGCCCGGGAATCATCCTGAAAACATCTACTTGCGCGCCATACTTCATCTTGGTCTGAAAGCCGACGATGTTGTAGAGCGTGCCCAGCGCATTGTCGCGGCGAAGCTGCAGCACCGCATGGGGCCTGACATCGGGCGCGTGCGGATTGGTCAGCCCCACTGGCTTCATCGGGCCATAACGCAGCGTCTCGCGCCCGCGCGCGGCCATCACCTCGATCGGCAGGCAGCCCTCGAAATAGGGCGTGTCGGTCTCGCCGTCATGGAACTCGGTGGTCTCGGCGGCCAGCAGCGCGTCGATGAAGGCCTCGTATTGCGCGCGGTCGAGCGGGCAGTTGATATAGGCGCGGCGTTCTTCCTCGGTCTCGCCCTTGTCGTAGCGCGACTGGAACCAGGCACGCGTCAGGTCGATGCTGTCGAAATGGACGATCGGCGCGATGGCGTCGAAAAAGGCGAGGCTGTCCTCGCCGGTCAGGCGGCGGATGGCCTCGGCCAGCGCCGGCGAGGTCAGCGGCCCGGTGGCGATGATGACCGAGGACCAGTCTTCGGGCGGCAGGCCGGAAATCTCGCCCCGCTCGACGGTTACCAGCGGATGTTGAGACAGTTTCGCGGTCACGGCGGCCGAGAATCCCTCCCGGTCCACCGCCAGCGCCCCGCCCGCCGGCAGCCGGTGCGCATCGCCCGCCGCGATGATCAGCCCGCCGGCCTGGCGCATCTCCCAGTGCAGCAGGCCCACCGCATTGGCCTCGTCATCATCGGAGCGGAAGGAGTTGGAACAGACCAGTTCCGCCAGCCCGTCCGTCTTGTGGGCGAAGGTTGCCACCTGCGGGCGCATCTCGTGGATGATGACGGGCAGGCCGGCCGCGGCGATCTGCCAGGCGGCCTCCGATCCGGCCAGCCCGCCGCCGATGACATGGATGGGTTCGTGCATGGCGCAGCCTTTAGCCCGGAGCGACGGGTGCCCGCAAGCCGCCGGGCGGGATCGAAGCGTTCCGGCGCCTCACTCCTCGGCCGCGTCTTCCTCCTCCTCGCCATGTTCGGCGATCAGGGCCACCGACACCACCTCCTCGCCCTCGGCGGTGTCGAAGACGCGCACCCCGCCGGCGGATCGCCCCTGGCGCGAGATCTCGCGCACCGGACAGCGGATCGACTGGCCGGTGTTGGTGACCAGCATGATCTGGTCGTCCTCCTCCACCGGAAAGGAGGCGACGATATGCCCGCCCGGCCGGCCGCGCCTGGGCGAGAGATCGGCCGCGGTGATGCCCTGGCCGCCCCGACCGGTGATGCGGTATTCATAGGCCGAGGTGCGCTTGCCGGCGCCGTTGGACAGGATCACCAGGATGAATTCCTCCTGCGCGGAAAGCTCGACATAACGCTCCTGGCTCAGCGTGGTCTCGCCGCCGGCCTCGGTATCGGCGGTCTCCGCCTCGCCTTCTTCTCCCGAGACCGCGCGCGACATCTTCAGATAGGCGGCGCGCTCCTCGGGCGTCGCCTCGACATGGCGCAGCACCGCCATCGACACCACCCGGTCGCCCGGCGCCAGCCGGATGCCGCGCACGCCGGTGGAATCGCGGCCCTTGAAGACGCGCACATCGGTGACGGGAAAGCGGATCGCCTTGCCCTGTGCGGTGGTCATCAGCACATCGTCGCTCTCCGAACAGATGCGCGCATTGATCAGCGTCTCGCCCTCGGGCAGGCGCATGGCGATCTTGCCGTTGCGCATGATGTGGGTGAAGTCGGAAAGCGCGTTGCGCCTTACATGGCCCGCGGAGGTGGCGAAGACGATCTGCAGGTCGTCCCATTCCTCCTCGGGCCGGTCCACCGGCATGATGGCGGCGATGGAGACGCCGGGCTGGATCGGCAGGATGTTGACCAGCGCCTTGCCGCGGGCGTTGCGCGCGGCCAGCGGCAGCCGCCAGGTCTTCAGCGAATAGACCATGCCGTCGGTGGTGAAGACCAGCAGCGGCGTGTGGGTATTGGCCACGAACAGGTTGGTGACCACGTCGTCGCCCTTGGTGTTCATGCCCGCGGCCCCCTTGCCGCCGCGGCGCTGCTCGCGATAGGCATCGAGCGCGGTGCGCTTGATGTAGCCGCCGGCGGTGATGGTCACCACCATGTCCTCGCGCTCGATCAGGTCCTCGTCCTCGACCTCGCCCTCGAACTCGCCGATCTCGGTCCGGCGCGGGGTGGCGAATTTCTCCTTCACCTCGGCAAGCTCGGCCGAGATGATGGCGAGGATGCGCTCGCGCGAGCGCAGGATGTCGAGATAATCGGTGATCCGCTCGGCCAGCACCTCCAGCTCGTCGCCGACCTCGCGCACCCCCAGCGCCGTCAGCCGCTGCAGCCGCAGATCGAGGATCGCCCGCGCCTGGGTCTCGGAGAGGAAATAGGTGCCATCCTCGCGGATGCGGTGGGCCGGATCGTCGATCAGCGCCAGATAGCCGGCGATGTTCTCGGCCGGCCAGGCGCGTTCCATCAGCGCGGCGCGTGCGCTGGCCGGATCGGGCGAGGCGCGGATGGTGCGCACCACCTCATCGACATTGTCCACGGCCACCGCCAGCCCGCACAGCACATGCGCCCGTTCGCGCGCGCGCCGCAGCTCGAAGGCGGTGCGCCGCGCCACCACCTCCTCGCGGAAGGCGAGAAAGGCGGTCAGGAAGCCGCGCAGCGTCATCTGCTCGGGCCTGCCGTCATGGAGTGCGAGCATGTTGCAGCCGAAGGAGGTCTGCAGCTGGGTGAAGCGGAAGAGCTGGTTGAGCACCACCTCCGGCGTGGCGTCGCGCCTCAGCTCGATCACCACCCGCACGCCGAAGCGGTCCGATTCGTCCTGGACATGGGCGATGCCCTCGATGCGCTTGTCGCGGGCCAGTTCCGCGATCTTCTCGATCAGGCTTGCCTTGTTGACCTGATAGGGGATCTCCTCGACGATGATAGCATGGCGGTCCTTGCGGATCTCCTCCACCCGGGTCTTTGCCCGCAGCAGCACCGAGCCGCGCCCCTCGACATAGGCCTTCTTGGCGCCGGCCTGGCCGAGGATCACCCCGCCGGTGGGAAAGTCCGGGCCGGGGACATGGCGCATCAGCTCCAGCGAGGTCAGATCGGGGTTCTCGATCAGCGCCAGCGTGGCGTCGATCACCTCGCCCAGATTGTGCGGCGGAATATTGGTGGCCATGCCGACGGCGATGCCGCCCGCGCCATTGACCAGGATGTTGGGAAAGCGGGCCGGCAGCACCACCGGCTCCTCGTCCTGGCCGTCATAGTTGGGCTGGAAATCGACCGTGTCCCTGTCGATATCGGCGAGCAGGTAGTTTGCCACCTCCGCCATCCGCACTTCGGTATAGCGGAAGGCCGCGGGCGGGTCGCCATCCATCGAGCCGAAATTGCCCTGACCGTCCAAGAGCGGCAGCCGCATCGAGAAGGGCTGGGCCATGCGCACCAGCGCGTCATAGATCGCCGCATCGCCATGCGGATGATACTTGCCCATCGCGTCGGAAACGGGGCGCGAGGATTTCCGGTAGGGCTTGTCGTGGGTATTGCCGACCTCGTGCATCGCATAGAGGATGCGCCGGTGCACAGGTTTCAGCCCGTCGCGCACATCCGGAATCGCGCGCGCCACGATCACGCTCATCGCGTAATCGAGATAGCTGCGCCGCATCTCCTCCTCGACCGAGATCGAGGGGCCGTCATGGGGCAGACGCGGGGTTTCCTCGCCTGCCGGCTCTTCAGTGTCGTCGGACAATTCGGCCTCGTGCCAAGCCTACCAGATGTAGTGGCACCTTATACGACGGAACCCCAGTACTCCGCAATCGCGGCGTGGCCTCAGAACGGGATTTCGTCGTCGAGATCGGCGGGGCCGGACGGGGCCGGGGCCGAGGGCGCGTCATAGCCGCCGCCGATGTCGCGGCCGCCGCCCGGGCTGTCGGCGCGGCTGTCGAGCAGGGTGAGCTCGCCGCGATAGGGGCGGATGACCACCTCGGTGGTGTAGCGGTCATTGCCCGACTGGTCCTGCCATTTGCGGGTCTCCAGCTGGCCTTCCAGATAGACCTTGGAGCCCTTGCGCAGATACTGCTCGGCGATGCGGCCGAGATTCTCGTTGAAGATCGCCACCGAATGCCACTCGGTGCGCTCGCGATTCTCGCCGGTGTTGCGGTCGCGCCAGCGTTCGGAGGTGGCCACGCGCAGATTGACCACCTTGCCGCCGTTCTGGAAGGTCCGCACCTCCGGGTCGCGGCCGAGATTGCCGATGAG